>JAHWIL010000128.1 GCA_019322545.1 Candidatus Woesearchaeota archaeon | reverse complement strand
GTTCCTAAAACTTTCCTATAAGCTTTTTCACATCTTTCATATAATCCATCATCAGGAGAATGGCTTGCAAGTATTTTTCTTTTTACAACATTTCTGTTTCCTGATTCTTCCATTCCCTTAACAGCTTTTTCTATATCATCAACAGTGCCATCTGATTCTGCAAGAATCCAGTCAAGCATCTCTTCATCTATAAAGAAATTTCCATCCCTGAACAAAGGCACATGGATAAGTGCTTTTTCTTTTAGGAATTTTTTATAATCCTGTTCATCTATAACAAGTTCCGGAATATTTTCTTGTTTGCCAAACTCAGTTATTCTCCTGACAACCCTTGGATATCTGCCATACCATATTGCAGAATCAAGTAAAAATTCCATTCTTGAATGATTCCTATTTATCCTGAATAATTCCTCTGCCTTGTCAAACCTGAGCATCATCTGGTATGCTGCTCCGACAATATCTGCAAGGCTGCCATCATCTAATTTATCATATGCTTTTTCAAGATTCTCAAGACTGGCTGTTCTGCTGATTTCATGTGTTTTTTCCAGTAATTTGTCCAGACTGCTATCTGCCATTGTTTCCCACCATTGAACTTATATAATCTGATAGTGAATTGCTTGTTACTTCTTTGCCAAGGCTTGCTATTGCCATCATTGATGCCTTGTAAGGGTCTTTTTTTATCTGGTCTAGTATCTGCATTTGGGTATCTTCCTGTGAAATATATCCAAGGGCAGTATCCACAAACATTGCTGCTTTGATATCATATAATTTATTCATTTCACCCATTTGCTTTTTTATTTCTTCATTTTTTACCAGAGCAACAACCATCTCTCCCAATGCCCTATAAACAGGAGAAACCTTTCTTAATATCATGTATTGGTCTTCATAAGATTTGTTTTTGCTGTTATATCTTCTTCTTGCCTGGCCAGTTCTTATTTGTTTTCCCCTGATAATATTTTTTCCCATGCTTGAGACATAATGAACTCCTGCATATTTTACAATAAGCTCTAAATCAGGGTCAAGATTCCTGTCCCGTGCCTCCAGTTCTTTTGCTATATCATAGAATTCATCAATTATACCCAAATCATTTGCTATTATATTTGTCAGGTAATCAAGGAAAACTATGCCACGAAAAAAATCCTCTTTTGTGATTATTATTCTCTTGTCAATTAATCTTTGTGAAACCAGCTTGTCAAGGAAAAGGGATTCAACAGGGTCAAAATTTATTTTATATTCTTTGTTTGATTCATTTTCCATATGCTGAAGAAGATACCCTACCCTTGTTCCAGGGCTCATCTCTATTGCCTCGTCTAATTTAACATCATGAATATTTGTTTTTTTGTATGATTTTTTTATTCCAGATATGAGTTGAGATATGTCATCACTCATTTCTTCACCTCATACAAATGCTTCATTTTTTTAAGCCATTTTTTTGTCTTTTTTTTATCAGCATGACACTCGCAGGTTGCAGCAGGAGAAGGCAGTGCTCCAAGGCGGAAAGCTTCATTTGAAACATATTTCAAGACAAAAGGAATTACCCTGCCGTATTTTTCTGGATTGAGTATTACCTTGCTTTCTCCCCCGATAATTCCTCCTATAATCTGGTTTGATGTGATGACGCTTGGCTCTGCAGCATAGATGCAACTTGCCGGATGGTAGCTGGCTAAGGCAAGCTGGTCAATATCTGCCTGGCAGTTCAGGCATGCAGATTCACCCGGCTTATAGACTGTTACCTGTCCGCTGTTATACCTTGTTCCTCCGCTTATGAAAGGAATCTGGTATTTTACTGCAAAATAATTCAGCAACGCTCTTGTGGAATTATTATCAACAGTGTCAATCATCAAGTCAATCTTGTTTTCTTTAAAGAAAAATTCAGACTCAGGAGTAACCTTGCTCCTGCTGTAATCAAATTTTACATTTGGATTAACTTTTTTTAATTTTTCAACAAGTGCTTCTGCTTTTAGCCTTCCTACAGAATCATAAAACCAGATTTGCCTGTTTAGATTAGTAGATTCTACTGTATCAAAATCAGCAATCATCAGGGTTCCTATATTGTTTAATACAAGGTCAAGACCTGCAAAATTTCCAAGTGCTCCTGCTCCCACCATTAAGCATGTTTTTTCACTGAAATTATCCAGAGCTGTTAACTCCTTATCATCTGTGCATTCAAATCTCTTGTTTGACAGAAGATTGTATGCAACAATATCATCTATTATTTTTTCATTTCTCAAAGGCATTATGTATTTTCTTGCTTCTTCTATTCCTAACCCTGCAATGACCTGGCTTACTGTCGGACCCTGTCTTTTTCCTGTGAATTCTGCAAATACAATATTCTCTATGAGTTTTTTCTTGTCACGCCTCCTGCTGTGAGGATTGTAAACTCCAAGTTTTGCCTTGTATTCAGATGCAGACATGCTTATTACAGGTATTCTTTTTTGTGATGCATATTCTATTATCATGAATTTTGATGCAGGGTCATTTGTTGTTTCTATTATGATAT
>JAHWIL010000127.1 GCA_019322545.1 Candidatus Woesearchaeota archaeon | reverse complement strand
GGAACTAACCATAACCTTTTTATATAACTTTGTTTAATACCTTCTATTATGAACTGGGGGATTTATACAGCATCTGTATTGATTCTGTTAGTTCTTGTAAGCGGATGCAGTATCACTGGGAATATAACTGCTGACTTAAGCAAGTGCGATGATATTGAAAATAAACTTGAGAAAGATAACTGCCTTGTTGACCTTGCTACTGCTGCAAAAGAGATTGCTGTTTGCCGTAAAATAAGTGATGATGCCTTGAATAAAGAATGCATCAACAGGGTTGCAATTGCAAATAAAGATGTCTCTTTATGTGCAGGAGACTGGTGCCTGGCGCAGGTTGCAGAAGCAAAACAAGACGAAAAAATCTGCGAAAGAGTGCAAAACAAGGATTATTGGTATGGAATCTGCTATAAGCATGTTGCAGAAGCAAAACAAGACGAAAACCTATGTACACAATTAACAGATGAAGCATACTATCTTGACTGCCTGACAAATATTGCAGTTTCAAAACATGATGTTTCTATTTGTGAACCTATTGTAGATATACTTAAGGAAGATGACTGTTCAATGGCAGTTGCTTATGAATATAATGATGAGAATGCATGCATGAAGGTTCACCACAATCTTAACAGGAATGCCTGTTTAAGCAAGATTGCCCATAGAAAAGAAGATGTCTCAATCTGCGAATTAATAACTATTGATGTTATCAAAGAAAGCTGTTTGAATCATCTAGGTTAAGAATTAACTTCAAGAAATATGCGACCTTATTCTTAAGATATGAATTACTGTTCCTTTGTGAAGAGTCCCTACAAGTTTTTTCTTTTCAATCACAGGAAGAACATCAAGCTTCTGCTCAATCATTTTTGCAAATGCGTGAAAAAGAGGCTCTTTTAATTTTGCAGGTTTTATCCCTCTTCTCATCAGATTTCTAACTTTTTTTTTAACCCACTCTTTTCTTGGGATTCCTTTTATTCCAGAAAGCATTACCATTCCTGTGATTTTTTTGTTTTTTGTAACTGGGATTGTTTCCTTCTTTGTGCTAATAAATTTCCTAAGAAGCTCTTTTACATCTGCTGTTTCTGTTATTGTTGCAGGCTTTTTATTCATTATCTGGCTTACAACAAGCCCTGCAAGCAGGGACTTCAGGGCAGTCTGCTGGTATGATGCATCTGCAATCATCCACAGGAATATTCCAAGTATCACAAACCATAGGCTTCCATATCCAAAAAACATTCCTGTAAATCCTCCTATAACCATGACTGCAGCAAATATCTTTCCACCTGCTGCAGCAATTCGTGTTGCTTTTCTTTCGTTGTTGTATATTTTCCAGAGTATTGACCTTAAGATTCTTCCTCCGTCCAGAGGAAATCCGGGAACAAGGTTAAATGCAGCAAGTATGAAATTCATAAGGCACAGGTAATATGACAGTGCAGTTATGTACAATGCTGCCGGAGCAGTCATGCCTGCTGTTATTTTGTAAACTACGAGGAATATCACTCCAAGTGCTATTGAGAATAAAGGGCCTGCAATTGCCATCTTGAATTCTTTTCCAGGAGTTAGTTCAGCGCCCTCAATCTGCGCAATACCTCCAAAGAAAAACAGAGTTATTTTTTTGACAGGCATATCATTCAGCTTTGCCACTATCGAATGTGAAAGCTCATGCGCAAGAACAGATGCAAACAGGAAAAAAGCAGCGATAAGCCCCAATGACCAGTTGATTAACATAGAGTCAAAGTAAGAAGGAAAAAATCCTGTTGAAAGAGCCCATGCCAATAATCCAAAAATAAAAAACCAAGTATAGTGCAGCTCTATTTTAATCCCATAGATGCTTCCTATGCTCACTGCACCTTTTGTTTTTTTATTCATTAATCTATTATTATTTTTGAGTAAGTATAAAAAGCTTTTTATATTCTTGCAACATTCATTTCTTTGAGGTGATTTGATGAAAAGTAAATTAGTGAAAAAAGGGCATACAACCAAAAGAGACCACATCAGTTTCATAATCTTCTGGGTAATTCTCGGATGCGTTCTTGCAACAATTATGATATCAAGTGTTGCATATGCTGCAAATGCATATTACCTTATCTGGATTCTGGTTCCTCTTTATGCAATCCTTGCATGGTTTGGGATAAAAGCTATTCAGGTAGAAATGAGAAAAAGAGAATAATTAGTTTTTATTTATTTCTATGAATTTTTTTATGCTTCTGTCAAATGTTTTTTCAGCATCATCTGGAAAAAAGCAGGCAGGAAGCTCGTTATTTCTCAGATGGAACCTCATGCACTCACAGCAAACTCCTTTTTTATCGCAAGAGCCATAAGTGCAATTGCAGTTTTCAAGATTTTTTTGCTTGTTTTGGCATTGCATCATTTCTTTTTCCTTGTAACTATCAGATAGACTATCTCAGGTATTGCAAGCAAGTTTACCAGCAGAAATATGATAAACCAGACAAGGTGCTTTCTTCTTGCTGCCTTCCATAATGCGATTCCTTTCCATGGAAGAGACCATAATCCGATAATTATTATCAGCCATATTGGTATCATTTTATCATTAATATACAGAGTTTATATAAAGATTTCTAATCTATGCAAAACCCATAGATATATAAAGGAGTTCTTATTTACCAGTAGTAGAGGGTGATGGGATTGGAGACAATTAGAATGGGACAACAGGAAGTATATGACTATTTGAAAGAGAATAAGAGCAAATGGTATACATCAAAGGAGATAAGCTACGGGCTTGATGTTTCTATTGGTTCTGTTACTTCATGCCTTAAAAAACTTAGGCAGAGCAGGGCTATTCACTACAGAAACTCAGGACACCGGAATCAGTTTGAGTACAAGTATAAAAGATAAATATGAAATTTTCTAAAAAAGGTGTTGCAGATGAACTCAATTAAACTGATTGCAATAATGCTTACTATCCTTGTAATAGCAGACATAGTGCTCTTCTCATTTGGAAAGATATCTGTGTTATTATTTTGGATTGTTGTTATTTTTTGCGCTATTATGGCATATTTCGGGATTCCTTATATGAAGAAAAAGCAGGGTTTGGTTTCTTAGGCATCTTTTGGCTTGGTTTTTTCAGATGTTTTGGAATTGTTTTTTTAACTGGCTTTACTAACTTTACAATTTGCTTTTTAGCTTTAGGAACTTTTTGAACATGCTTGACCTGTTTTCTTAGCTGGGATACTTCTGGCTTAATCGGATTTTTTATTTCAGGCATTATTTTCTTTATATGGGGTGCAAATAATCTTTTGATTTCTGCTGACGCTCCCTCAGGATTTGCTTTTTTCAGATGCATGTATTTTGCATAGCCAATGTAAAACAATATAGCAATTATTGCAATCAAGGGAAGAGCCACAATCATTCTGTTTTTTG
>JAHWIL010000126.1 GCA_019322545.1 Candidatus Woesearchaeota archaeon | reverse complement strand
CTTCTGTTGGAAAAACCCTGCTGCTGTTGTCAAAATAGATGCTCACCTCTCCTGCTTTCATAGGTTTTTTTGTTTTCCCGCCATTGTAAATCAAATTAGCTGACTTTTCTGCCCTCAATGCTTTTGACGACAATCTTCCGAGAACAAAGCATAATGAATCCAGGACATTTGATTTTCCTGAACCATTCGGACCAAGGATTACATTAAACTCATTTCCAAACACCAATTCTGTATTATGCGCAAATGACTTAAAGCCGTGCATAGACATTCGTGTTATTTTTGTCATCTAAACCACTAATTTTTAGGCAGGAAGTTTGATATTATAAAGTTTGCTGTTGGAGAGGTGGGAGAAAATGTTGTTCCATCATCCCCTTCAAGTTTTCTACACCCTTACCAGACAAGAATGTAGAAAAATTCTGAACAAAAAAGGTTATCAAGAAAAAAGTTAATATTCCCCAAGATTCTTCTGGCTGATTTGCTTTAACACTCTCCTGTAAGAAGCCCAGCTTTTTCTGAATATATTTGGGTATCTGTCCCAGTTTGCCTCAAGAAATTTTCTGCAGATTTGGTTTGAAGGATATCCTGAACCAATGCTCTGGCCAACCATTTTTTCTATTTTTTTAACTTCTTCTTCTCTTGTTGATTTTGCAATTATGCTTGCAGCAGATACTACTGGATATTTCACATCTGCCTTGTTTTCTGCTATGAGTTCAATGTCCTTGTTATGGAGGTAATCTCTTATATATGAAGCATATGCCTTGAGATTTGAAGAAGGGCTGTCTATAATCGCCTTATCTGGCTTTAATTCATTTATTATTTCTGCTGTTTTTCTTGCTTCAAGCCAGTTCAGATTCAGGTTGTCTTTTCCATTAACTGCGAGGTCAATTTCAGACGGCTCCACCATAATGATTTCATGCCTGAATTTCTTTAATTTTTTTGCAAGCTCTTCTCTTTTATTTGACAAAAGAAGTTTTGAATCCTTTACTCCCAATTTTTTCAGTTTTGGAATTGATTTTTCATCTATCATAAATCCGGATATTACCAAAGGACCTATGACAGGACCCCTTCCTGCCTCGTCAATTCCAAGCACTTTTACCATCTCTTTTTGCAATATAGCAAGATATTTAAATATTGGCTTTATTTTATCAGATATGGAAAAAAATCCAAATATGGAGATTGAGAGCAATAACATTATATTTGTTGGTTTAAAAGAGCTTGACAGGGCAGACCAAAAGCTGATAAGAGATATTCTTTATGATGAATACATAAAACTGGAAAGAGAGCTGAAAGTTCCGGGAAAACTGAAGTTTCATTTCAAAAAAAATAAGAAATGGGGTAGAGAAAAGTTTTCAATTCATTTATTGCTGGAATTCCCCGGAGGAAAGCCGATTACATGCACAAGAGTGTATGACCCTGTAAAATGGGATGCTGTTGCTACTGTCCATCTTCTTCTGAAAAAAGCAAAAGCGCAGATAAAGCACAGGTTTAAGACAGATACGAGTTATCAGAAAAGTTATTATTAATTATACTCACAGACAATAGTTTTATATACAGATAGTTGTCTGTTCGTAATAAGCAAATGACCTTTTTGTATAAAAAATTGCGTCATTTACTATATTTTGACTTTCTTGGTTTTTTTGGGATTATCCTTACCCAATCCTTTTCAGCGTATTTCTTGGCATGCTCCTCTGAACAGAACCATTTGATTTCTCCATCAAATTTCCTTTCATAGATGTTTTTTTCGTCTTCTCCAAGAACCTTTCCGCAGTATGCGCATTTTGCCTGCTCTCCTTTTTGCTCAGCGCCTTCCATAAAACCTTCTTCTTCAGGAGATATTTCTCCGTCTTCAACAAGTTTCTCACGCCCTTCTTCTGTATAAACATCTTCGTCTGTTTTTCCCATGTCCATGTCTTTTTCCCGTTCTTCTGGGCGCTTGTCTTCTTCTGTATAAGGCTCTTTATCTGAGAATTCTTCATTATTATTAGTTTTCTTCTTTTTTCTTG
>JAHWIL010000125.1 GCA_019322545.1 Candidatus Woesearchaeota archaeon | reverse complement strand
GGAATGGATGAAAAAATGCCCGTTAGAAAATTATAAGAATTTTCTTATTGAGAAAAAAATATTTACATCTGATGAATTAACCAACATGAAAAAAAAGATTAATGGTGATGTGGAAGATGCTTTTCTGTATGCAAAATCATCAGATTATCCTGGAAGAGAAGAGATTTATGAGGATTTATTTAAATGAGAAACTTAAAATACAACGAGGCAATAAGAGAAGCTCAAAAACAAATGATGGAATTAGATGACTCTGTTTTTATATTTGGTGAAGGAGTTGATGATGCAGGAGGAATCTTTGGAACTTCCCTGGATTTAGCAAAATATTTTGGTGAAGAAAGAGTATTTGATATTCCTCTCTCTGAGAACTGCCTTACTGGCATAGGTATTGGAGCTGCATTGTCAGGAATGAAGCCTATAATGGTGCACCAAAGAATGGATTTCTTATTATTGGCAATGGACCAAATAATAAACCATGCTGCCAAGTGGAGATATATGCTTGGAGGAGAAGGTGAAATTCCCTTGGTTATAAGAAGCATAATAGGGAGAGGATGGGGAGAAGCATGCCAGCATACCCAGAGTTTGCAGGCTTTATTTATGCATGTTCCTGGATTAAAAGTGATAATGCCTTCAAACCCATATGATGCGAAAGGGCTGCTAATTTCAGCAATAAAAGACAGAAACCCAGTAATCTTTATAGAGCACAAAAAACTGCGCGATTTAGAGCAGGAAGTTCCTGAGGAAATATATGAAGTTCCTATTGGAAAAGGGAAAATAGTTAGAGGTGGGAGAGATGTAACAATAGTTGCCACATCACTTATGGTGCAAGAATCACTTGCAGCAGCAGACGAATTGGAAAAAGAAGGGATTAAAATTGAAATCATTGACCCGAGAACCCTTGTTCCTTTGGATAAGGATTTAATTATAGAATCTGTTAAAAAAACAGGCAGGCTAATTGTGGCAGATACAGGATGGATAACCTGCGGTTTCTGCTCAGAAGTATCTGCAATTATTGCAGAAGACGCCTTTGATTACCTGAAATCTCAGATAAAAAGAATAGGGCTTAAACATGTTCCCACTCCTTCATCTTCTATCTTGGAAAAGGAATATTACCCCTCTCCTGAGGATATTATTTTAGCAGTGAAATCTTTACTTAAACGGTGAACTTGATGAAAAAAGAATCAATTACAATGATGGTTTCTGCATATAATGAAGAAAAACATCTGGAAAAAGCAGTTACAGGATTGAACAACCTGCTTGAGAATATGTTTGAAGAATATGAGATTATAATTTTTGATGATAAAAGTTCAGACCAAACAGGAAAAATAGCTGATGATTTAGCCAAAAACGACGCAAGAATAAAAGTAGTGCATAATAAAGTAAACAAAGGACTTGGATATAATTATAGAGAATCTGTCAGACTTGCTAAATATGATTATTTTAGTTTTATTCCTGGAGATGATGGTGTGCAAGCCAACTCAATAAAATCAATTTTGGAATTTATTGGAACAGCCGACATTATTATCCCTTTTACAGCAAATACACATGTCAGACCTGCTTTTAGAAGAATAATGTCCTGGGGTTTTACAGCAATCTTGAATTTACTCTTTGGAATGCACCTTAATTATTATAACGGCATGGTTGTCCATAAAACTGACATTTTGTGAAGGGTAAAAATGAAAACTAACAGCTTTGCATACCAGGCAGAAATCCTCATAAGGCTGATAAAGAAAGGACATTCTTATAAAGAGGTTCCGATGTATATTAATCTTGAAGACTCATCATCCTTTTTTAAATTAAAAAATTTATTCGGAGTTATAAACACCATTTTCAGCTTATTTTTTGAGATATACATAACTCAATCATTTAAACCAAGGAGGAAAATAAGATGATTCCAATCAAATCACCTGAAACTTATACTTCAGATAAAATACTTGATTTTGATGCTGCGGCAAAATTAATTTCAGAGATTAAATCAGCAGGCAAAACAATTGGATTATGCCATGGAGGATTTGATTTGCTGCATCCAGGACATGTCAAGCATTTTGAATCTGCCAAAAAGTTATGCGATATTCTTGTTATTTCAATTACT
>JAHWIL010000124.1 GCA_019322545.1 Candidatus Woesearchaeota archaeon | reverse complement strand
TCCCTGCGAGTGTTACTCCAATTATATTTGCTATCATGAATTTTTTGAATTTTATTCCAAGCAGTTTTGCTCCTAATGCTCCTGTATAGCTTCCGCTTCCTGGCATAGGTATTGCGATGAATATGCTCAGCCCAAGGATTCCGTATTTTTCAATATATCTGCTCATTTTTATCTGTGTTTTTTCAACATGCCTCTGCCAATGCCTGTTGAACTTCTCAAATCTCTGAAAGAAATTTATTGATTTATCTATACCAAAATAAGCAACAGGACCGAGAATCATATTTATTAATACACATACTGCAAACACAAGAACCGGAGAGAGATTTGTCGCAGTAAGCCCGTATAGAATTGAGCCCCTTAGTTCAATAGCAGGAACAACTGTTATTACCATCAGTGTTATAATTGTTGTGAGGTCCCCCATTTTAACAGAATATAAAGGTATTTTATTTATAAGGCTTTTTGTTTAGAATTCAAATAACTCTTATCCCTTTTGCATTCAGGATTTTTGTGACAGACTTGTCAATTCTTTCCTCGCTGATTTCCCCTCTTTCAACTGCTTCGGCAACAGCATTAATCATATCATAGATGTTTCTTGTGCTGATGTCAAAATTAAGGATTACATCATTATTTGCTTTGAAAACATCAATGAACATCTCATTTATATCCAGATAATAATTCTTTAGCCCGAGCATTTTAATTTCATCTGTGATAACCAACCCGGTAAAATCCTCTTTCAATCCCTTAATTATTCTTTCAGAGACAACAGAAGGCTTTGATTCAGAATCAACATCTCCTTTTACAATGATGTGAGAGACCATTATTGCATGCACATTGTTTTTAATATTGCCTTTGAACGGAAGAAGGTCATTTTTATCTATTTCAGCGCTGACAACAACTTTATGCGGGTCATCCACTACAAGAGTTTTTCCAGGATAATGCTTTGATGTTGCAATTATCTGGTTTTCCTGCAATCCGTTGATGTAATAATTTGATTTTTCAGCGATTTCCTCTGGAGTTCCGGGAAAGCTCCTGCATTTCCAGATATCATCCCTTAAATCAACTACAGGCGCAAAATTAATACTAAATCCAAGCTCTTTCAGCACTTTTCCATGATTATAACCAACCTCATATGCTTCTTCTTTTGTTTCAATTTCTGCAAATGTCGGGAATTCCTGAAAGTTTGCAAACGGATTTCTGAAGCCCTCCATGTCAACAGTAATAAACAAAGGAATTATTGATGAGTTCTGGAAATCTGCTATTGTTTTAATGTATCTTTCTTTTGTTGGTTTTGCTCCAAGATATATTCCTCCAATAATCATGTTGCGGATATCTCTTCTGTTTCTTTTTATTCCAGATACAATAATCATCTGCCCGATTTTCTGCCTTAATGTAAGGGAATCAAGATGTATTGTATTTGTTTTTCTGTCAAAATCTATTCCGCTTGTATCTTCAACTTCAAGAGCTCTCATGTTTTCCAGATTTATAACAAAAAGAACTACGATAACCATTACCAAAATAGCTGTAACAAGACAGTCTTTATGAAGTTTCAATATAATATCCCTCTTTTTTACAGAAATTAAGTGCCTTGCTGTTAACTAAATAGTATATTCCTGATGTTTTTGAGATATAGCAGGCATAATCTGCTTCTCCCCTTATTTTTTCGCAGGCAAGCTGGCTGTGTAGCTCATAGCAGCAGTTTGCCATCGGAATTTTATTAGGAGCTCCTGCATTGATAAAATAACATTCTGGCTCTGATGTATCCAGTCTGTAGACAAAATTTCCCATAATTGTGTCTATCGGATAAATCAGATTTATTATCAATAAGACGATGAACACTGCCAACACTATGTTTATTATCTTAATTACCTTCATAGTGCACTAGAAATCATTTTTGTTTAATAAGTTTACGTTTACCAAATCTTTATTTTTCTGTCTTTTATCAATGCCCTAAAAAATGATAAAAATATAATATATAATGCAGGCCATCCGATGATTATGACTATGGGGATTCCGAGAATCTTTATATCTGCAAATGGAAAATTCTTATAAGTCCATGCTTTTACAGAAAGATTCATAGATTCCCATACTATTGCTGTTACCAGCGCCCCTATGATTATTGCAAATACAGGAATCCAGTTTCCCTCAACAACATCTTTAATTAATGTTTTTTTGCTGTGGTGGTATTGAACATATTCTAAAACAAACCAAACCCCCATTATTGATGCTCCAAATACATAAACATCTTTTGGAAAAGCAAACAGCAGGTTAATTATTATGGGAATTATGATTATTAATATTCCAAGAATCCCTAATATTTTGAACATTATCCTTTCTTTTGATTTTTTTATTAATTTTTTCCCAAATTCTCCAATTAATTTTTTAATCAAAATATAAAATACCCTGTATGATGAATATATCATCAAAAGAAATATTCCCCATGCAAGATACAGTCTTACTCCTTCTGAAAAATTAATAACTACTGGATAACTCCATTGTTTTGAAATAATCACTCCGAATATATCAAAAACAGCTCCAGCCAGCGCCCCGATGAGGATTGCATAAAATATAAACTTCTTTCTTTGTTTAACCATATGAAGAATTGATTTGCCTGATAATCTGAATTCCAGCGCATCAAAAAATAACCAATATCCAATTTCAAAAACAAGGTTTGGGTTTTGGATGCCCTGGTTAATTCTGAAAACATATGAGAGAATTATAAGCAACAGCCCGACTAGTCCGTATATTGCAAACATTTTCTAAAAAAAATAAATATAAAAATAAAAAAAATCTTTTTATCCTTCTGCCAAGGCAATGACTGTTTTAATTGCTACTACAATTGCTGCTGGTGCGATAAATACAATCATGTTTCCAAGAATTGTTGTCAGAGTAGGCCAGATAACTGCCAGACTCAATGCACTTGCAGAACTTGCAATAATCAATCCAACACAAGCTATTAAGAAACCAACTGTTTCCTTTGATGTAACATTCAAGAAACCGACAATTACACCAAGGATGACCATTACCCATATAGCAGGGTCCCCTCTTAATGAAGGAACTAATCCGACAATTACTGCAATTATTATTCCTGCCAGAAAGGAGTAATGCCCAACTTTTTTAAGGTCTCCTTTTTTTCTTTTTGCCATTTAATCACCTCTTTAAAGAGTTAAATTATATTCTATATTAAGATAACTCATATATAAATCTTTGTATGGTAGAAAATAAAAAAAAAGAAAAAACCTATGCTTTGGCCATATCATAAAAGCCTTTGACTGCAACAACAAGTGCTGCCGGTGCAACCAATATCAACAAGTTTGATACTATTCCTGCAAGAACGCTTCCAAGCTTAGGAATCAAAGTGTTGAGATTTGCTAAACCAGCTGTGTTTGCAATCAATAATGCAACTGCTGCAATTAAGAATGGTGTTGATTCTTTTGCACTAATATTTGCAAAGCCAACTACCAAGCCAAGCACAACCAATATTAGAACAAGCCAGTTCATTGCCAGTCCTGTTGGCCAGCCAGCAACAGCAGAGCCTATTCCCACTATCAGTGCAATGATTATACCAATCAAAAAGCACCATTTTCCTAGTTCTTTACTCATTCGGCTTACCTCCTTTTAGCTAAAAAGGGCTAACATATATTTTCACTTTATACTTTAAATAATTTCATTACTATTTTAGAGTGCTAAATATTGTCAAGAATTGAATGGGCGTTTTTTGCGTTTAAATGCT
>JAHWIL010000123.1 GCA_019322545.1 Candidatus Woesearchaeota archaeon | reverse complement strand
GCTGAATGCAGAACTGCCTTACTGTTCATGGGGAATTGTCAGGGGAGAGAAAGACGGCTATGAAACAGGAGAGGCCTTTGTGAGCACCGAGACCCCTGGAAGAACGAGTGTTTACCTTGTTCCACTAAGCAGAATAACTGAATATGAGGTTGTCAAGCACAAGGCAGAGTTTACAGGAAGCGAGTGGATTGTTTCAGCCAGCGCAGAGAGATTAAAAGGAGATGAGAGCGCTGCAATCTATATTGAGAAAGACGAATATTCAACATCTGGGGTTTATCCTGCAGATGAGCTGATGCCGCTGGTATTTTTTTCAGACGGCACATTTGATTATGTTCTTCGTTTATATCTTTTGGACGGAGATTCAATAAAAGGAGGTTATCTCGGGAGCTGGACCGTGGAACAGTATGAAATGAGTGAGGGAACAAAAGCTGTTTTCCATGTTGTTTATGTGGACGAGTTTGCTGACGAGCTTCAGCAGGCAGCTTTTATGTATGATGATTCACTTAAACAAATTTCAGACTACGAGTTCCTGAGTCCGGAACTGATATGAAACCGATGCTGAGATTTCGGATTTCTGCATTGTTTTGCATAGCAGTAATGCTGCTGGCGACAGCTGCATTTGCACAATCCCTAAACCCAACCCAAGACCCTCCTTTTATTGATATTTCTATTCCAGATTATGTTGCAGATGACAGGGTGAAGATTGAGGGAAAAACAGAAACAAGCACCACTGTTGCAGTTTATCTTAATAATGATTTAATCAGGAAAAAGCTTTTTGATGACGGAGATATTGAATTTGAGATTGAGATAAATGCAAATCAGAAAAATATCATTGTTATTAATGCAATCAAGGGAAATGAGGTTAACAGAAAAACATTTGAGGTTGTTTCTGACATGGTTTCTCCTGAGATTGTGCTAAGTGCAATTCCTGATGTTACAGTTGAAAAAGTGATTCCATTAAGCGGAACACTTTCTGAAGAATGCACTGTTGACATTACTGTTAATGGCGTAAACATATTTTCTGATGAGACCTCAAGCTTCTCAATCATTGCCTCTCTTGAAGAAGGAGAAAACTCAATAACAATATCTGCAGTTGACAAGGCAGGAAATTCCGCCCTGCTTGAAAAAAATAGTTTATCTGATACAATTCCTCCAAAGATTACAGACATAACACCAAAGACAAATTCATTCTATTATCAGGGAAGGGCTGTTGATGATATTGCAGGAATTACTGAGCCGCTTTCAGAAGTAAAGTTGTTTTATGAATATCCGGGAATTGTAAGCGATAAAACAGAAAGAGTGCAAATTAAAAAAGAAACTTCAGATGCAAATGGATTTTTTGAATTCAAGAATATTAATTTTGAAAACCCAAAGCCAGGTATTGTGCTTAGGGAAGTTGAGGCAGGAGAAATAAGAACTGTCCAGGAGATGCAGAGAGCCCAGACAGTTAATATGCATGTTCAAGCAACAGACAGGGCTGGATGGCAGGCAGAAGAAAAGATAAGCTATTCAATCGGCACATGCTGGGCAGGTGAGCTTGATTTTGACATTAACTCGCTTCTTCAATACCAGTATCCTACTTTGCTTAGCCCTGAACGTCTGAATGAAGGAACTGAAACAATTTCTTTTGTTCTTGAAATAAAATACTCTGGAAATGCCGATAGCTGGCAGGTAAGGGATTTGATTGTTGAGGATGCATGCGGCAGGTCTGCAGGGGTTCTTTCAGAAGAATACAAAAATGACCCGAGATACGAGATAAGCTGCGGGCTTCTTGCAAGGCTTGGAAGACCGAGTGTTGTTGACCACAACAGAAACAAGACTTTGTGGTATATACAATACAAGAATCTCAAGACAGACAGCTTTATTAATTTTACAGAAGATTTCTGGAAGGCATTCAGGGACAGGCAGCTGATATTTCCATTTAAGATTACTGTGAATTATGCTGAAAAGGAAACTGTTTATGAAACAAAGGCAGACGGGGCAGTTATCTCTGGCGAAAAGATGAAAGAAAAAGTGCAGATTAAATGCACTTCAATGGGCTATTTTGTTGATATCCCTGTTGATATGCGCAAGATTCTGCCGGACTGGCTTCTTGATAATGGAATGGATTTTGCAAACAAAACAATTAATGAGATTGACAAGATAATGCCTAAGATTGACCAGGCAATAACTGTTGCAGGTGCAAGCTGCATTACTTCGTGGATTGGACGCATGGGAATAAAAATAATAAGAAAAGTAACCTGCAAATGGGAGAGTGTTATTGGAGAGGCAGCAGGAAAAAAAGGAGAGGAAAATTACTGCCCTGCTGAAAAAGAACGGCTGGCATTGTCAAAAGACGCATTAAAAAAGAGATGCAGTGCATGCTCGTCAATGTGGGATTTGGAAGCAGCCCTTTACCAGGCATACAGATGGAGCTGTGACAGAATCTTCTGCCATACTGCGCCGTCTGGATGGACAGAGAAAGCAACTGGCTTGCAGATAGCTGCTGCAGAAGTAAAATCAAAGTTTTGCGGAACAGAGGATGTTTCATTTGTAAAGCCACTGGAGCGTGTTGAGAACTGCAAAAAAGAATATGGAAGCAAGCTTAAGGATGAGATTAAGAACAATATTGATGTAGATACTTGTTATAGTTATAATGGATATCTTTATGTTTCATTAAAACCAGGTGTTGGAGATGTTTATGAACTTGATTTGGCGCAGAAGGTTGTTGCAGGTGTTGTTGGTGCAAAGATTCCTCCTGAGAAATTAAAAGTCAAAAAAACAGAGGGCTCAAATACTTTTTCAACAGCTGCTTCATTTGCATCATGCGATGCATTATGCAAGCATTTTAACAAGAAATATGTTGGAAATTGCATGGCTCCTAAAGAATGTGTTGCGCAGCCAAATGGATTTACTTCTGGCTATGTTTCAGGAGGAAAAGAAGAATGCTGGGTTGACCGCCCCGGAGAACAGTGCTGCTGTTATGTTAAAGAAGAGAAAACAAAAGAAAAAGAAAAGCCGATTGCAGACCCAAAAGACTGGAATTACAGGGACCAGCAGTTAAACAGGGAATATAAAGGAGAATACGGAAAAAATTTCCCGAAAGATGTTTATATTTCAGGAAGAGACATGCCTGCATGCTTTGGGCAGGAGCATCTTTATGATTATTTCAAGCCATTGAATGACAAATCCATCCCTGTTGTTGACCCTATGAGGCAGGACTGCTCTGCATTCCAGTGCTTATGCCTGAACAGCATCAAAAACAGAATTATGATTATAAAGAGCATAATGGTTGGATTAAAAAATTGTTTGAAGGAGATTGAGACAACAGGACGGGCAGATGCAGGTGTCTGCAAAGAAGTATTTTCATTATATGTATGCGATTCTCTTTACCAGCTTTTTGTCTGGGCAAAAGAAGGGTGCATTCCTTTGCCATTTACAAGCGGTGTTAGAGTCCATAATCAGAATGCTGATACAGAAGAGCCGATTCCTGTTATTGGCTCTGGACTTGGAATTGTATTTGGAGGAATGAATGAGGTCTGGGATGTTGTAAAAAATGCAGGCTCTGATATGGAGGCAGAATATGGCGAGACAGCCCTTACAAATTATCTTGAAGGAGGAGAAAAGGCATTGTCAAGAAAGGTCTGCCTTGGAGCTCTTGGATTTGATGTAGGGCTTGACTTTAAGTCACTTACTGATTTGACTTACCAGATGCAGTATAAAACCTCTGTTCTTGGATTTGGAAGAAGAAGTTTTATAACCTATAATCCTGCAACATCACTCGGAACATACGAATACAGGGGAACATGGACATTGTTTACAGGATGCAAGGTAAAAGGATATACTGTTGATTTGACCTGCGTAAATATGGAGGAAAAAAGCAGATACAAGGGCATTGACTGCGCAAGAGTCAATGATGTCCAGCATGGAGAAGCTCCTGAAGGATGCAATTGTTTGTATTCTGCTGAAAATTATGCAGAGCGCTCAAGAAAATTCTATACTTCCTCCAGCTCTGTTGAATCAGGGCAGTTTGTTGAAGGAGATTATCATGAGGTATTTGCTGCAAACAAGAGATACGACCATTTGAAATTAACTGTTAATCTTGACAAAGGACAAGACCCTGCAAAATGCTTCCCTGAAGGGCATGAAGATGGAATATTCTATTTCCCTGTTGCTGACAGAACAGCGCAGGATATATTGGATTGTTATGTTGACCAGAGAGGATGGTATAAATGCACAAAAGGACTTGAATGGGAGAAGATGGGAGATGCTTGGTTTAATCTGTTTACAGAAGATGCATGCGCAGGAAATAAATGCTATCTTTTGTGCAAAGACCCTGCAAGCGGAAAATATAAATCATGCGACAAGGTCAAATATGGAATTGGAGACAAGATTTACATTAAAACAAGCATTGAAGGAAAAAAACAGCAGTGCTTCCATGCCTATGCTGAAACTGCAAAAGGAAAAAGAATTGCAGAGAAGTTTTACCAGATTGGCAATCCAGGAATTGATGAGGACTTTACAAGCGAGCCGACAATTAATGTTGGAACAGTAACCCAGAGTTATTTTGGAGAAGTCGGCTCTGGAAATCTTGTTCTTTTGAATGAATCAAGTTGCCATTCTCAATATTCAGTAAGATTAGAAAAAGGCGAGCAGCGCCAGTCAGGAAAAGCATCTGTTGTATTTAAAAAACAAGATGGTGGGTTTAATGTCAGCGTATATGGTGTAAAGGTTTATAATAATGATGATAAAGAAAAGATAATAACAGATGATTTAAGGGGCAGAACTTATACAAAGGGAGAAATAGGGAAAATGCTGTTTATCCTGAATGGTCCTGCTGTGAAGTTTACTGATATAAGTTCTGGCTTGTGCGAGTTCAGAGCAGAGCCGAGCTTGACTGCGCAGAAATGGAAGATTTATGCTGAACTGAGATATTCTGACTTAGACGGCAGATGTGACAATGCAATTGATGAAATTTCAATAGTTGGCAAAGAAACGCATTTGTTTTCTAATATTAATGTCTATGAAGAACGGCCTGGAAAAGAAGATGCTGCTGAAGAAAAAAAGAAATGGACTGAAGAAGAGCTTAAAGCATTTGAAAAGCTGCTTAGTGAATCAGAAGAAGAAACCAAAAAGAAATTTACTGAAGAAGAGCTTGAAGCATTTGAAAAGATGCTTAGGGATGCAGAAGAAGAACCAAAAGAGAAATGGACTGAAGAAGAACTTGAGATATTTGAAAAGATGCTTGAGGATGCAGAAGAAAGATTGCGTAAGGAAACAGCAGACAAAATTGTCAGTTTGATAAGCAAAGCAACAAGCTGTGAATCTGCAATTGAGTTGTTACCTGGCTTTTTCTTTGACGAAGATGAACTAAAAGAAATGTTTTCTGAGATAAATAAAGTATGCGAGAAAACAACAGAAGATATCCCTAAAATACTCACGTGGTTTATCTATGATTTAGATATTGAACCAGTAAGTGAAGTAGATGAATATGAGCCATTTATGATAAATGTAATAACAAAAGATGTCACCTCTGATATGACTTTGCATTATTTTATTAAATCTGAAGAGAAATCTTATTTAGGCGACTTATACAAGGGCGCAGCAGGAAGATATTACTATAATTTTCCTGATGGCAGAAGTTCTGGTGAATACAATGTTGAAGTCTGGATAGAAACTCCTGATGATGATATTGAACTTAAAACAAAGAAACTTACAATCACAGACAAGCTTTATGAAATGCCATAAGGGAATCTGAAAAAGGGAAATAAATTAAACTCTCTGCCCTATGTAATCATCAACTTCCGGCAACTTAATCAACCACTTCTTCAACTATTGTTCTTAATCCGGCAATAACCCTTTCATTTCTTGACCTCATGTCTGGAACAAATGGCTGTCCAAGAAGATGCTGGATTCCTTCAATATATCTCACTGCAATCTGGATTCTTTGCTCTTCTGTATAACCTTCTCTTCCTTCTGAAAATTCCCTTGCAAATTGTTTTGAAAAAGACAGCGGACTGATTTCTTTTATTTCTCCATTCAGGAATTTTTCCATCTGTGCATTATAATCATCCAGTAACCAGAACCTTGATGAATCCATTGTATATAATTCATCCTGAGAAACAATCCTGCCTTCATGATTTGTTCCATGTTCTGTTTTTGTATCTACAAGGAGAATTCCTTTTTGTCTTAAAAACATGCTAACTGCTCCAAAAGCAACTAATGAGCTGTTTCTTATCTCTATGTATTGCTTTGGGGTGCAGAGCCCCCTATTAATCAATGCCTGAGGAGGAACAGATTCATCATGCCCTTCTTTTGTTGATGGAGTGTCCATGACATAAGGCAATGGCCCGTTTATAATCAAATTATCAGGAAGCTTATGCCCGCAGAACTCTTTTCTTCCTTTCTTTGCATAGCTATGATATAATGATGTTCCTGTTGAGCTCTTTGCCATGTATGCCCTTAAAACATTTTCAAACTGGATTTGTTCAAGATTCTCTGCAGCAATAACAACAGAATTATCTCCAAGTCCTTTAACTTCATGTTGTGATGTGCCTATGAGATGATTTACTAATCTTCTCATGTAATTATGATTTAGAGCAAGAATCTGGTCTTTAAAAGGAATTTCTCCTCTGCCAATATCATGAGTTGATATCCTTTCTGTTCTTACCATGATTCTTAATGGAACACCATTTTTGTCATTAAGAGGTGGATTTTCAAATTCAACCAATTCCCCTTCATCTTTTTCATAAGAACCTTTTCCCCCAAAAATAGAATCAGAGACTTTTCCAGGCCTTACAGTGTAACCATTTAATCTTGAAATTACTCCTGTATCAACTGCCTCTTGAGTAGTAGGAGAATAGCCTTCAAATCTTATGTATTTTTCAACAAGATTTCTTAATTCAGACATACAATTACCCTTCCTTTTAATAGACTATAAAATAAGAACAGTCCTTTTATACTTTTATATTCTGAAAAATATCTATTTGAGTGCTTTTAATTAGAATCAAACAGAAATATTTATATATAAGTTGTATATACACTGTTAATATGGTAACTGAACTCGTAACCTTTAAACTGGATAATAAGTTTCTGAAAGAAGTGGATTCTATTTCAAGAAAATCAGGTTTCAGCAGCAGAACAGATTTTATAAGAAACGCTTTAAGGGAAAAAGTGGATGAGATTAAGTTAAAAAAAGCAATGATGGAGATAGCCCATCTGAAAGGAGCATCAAAAAAGAAAATCAGTGATAAAGATTATGAAAGAGCCAGAGACTTGGCTTTTGAAAAAATCTCAAAAGAACTTAGATAATATCCTCTGGCTTGTAATATCTGGAAATATCCTTTAGTTTATCAAAATGCCTGTCTCTTGTTACAAGCACTAGATTATTATCGCGTGCTAAGATTGCATGAAGCACATCGCCTTTCGGCAAATTTCTTTCTTTTGCAACCATCATTGATTCATCCCTTTGTTTTTTTGTTGCAAAAATCTTATCTATCAAACTTTCAAATGGTTTAATCATTCCATTTATTTTTTCAATTGAATAATTTATCTCAAGTTCTGTGATTAAAAGATTTGAAATAACTATTCTGTTTTTCCTTGATTTTAATAAAATGAGAAGTTTCAGGGCAAAATCTCCAAGTGGTTCATTGTTATACCCTTTCCTATTTTCATAAACATCCATCCAAATAGAAGTATCTAAATAAAATTTTACCATTTGTTGCCGGTAAGAAGAACTTCTTTATATATTTTATTCGCACTTGTCCAGTGCTTATTTTAGTGCTTTTAATGCTTTAACTGCAACTTCTATCTGTTTGTTTGTCGGCTCTTTTGTTGTTAATTTCTGAAGCATTAATCCTGGAGCTGTTATTATCTTTGTAAACAAACTATCTTTGAATTTGTTTGATAATTTTAATATTTCATAGCTGATTCCTGTGATTACAGGTATTAATATTATCCTTGAAAATAGACGAATCTGCCATGAGCCTCTTATTAATGAAAAGACAAGTATTGAGATGATTAACACAATCAATATAAATGCTGTGCCACATCGCGGGTGCAGGGTAGAAAATTTTTTTATATTTTTAACTGTCAATGCTTTTTTTGCTTCATGGCAGTGGATTGTCTTGTGTTCTGCTCCGTGGTATTTATAGAGAGTTTTTACATCACCTATTCTTGAGATTATTACAAGATAAATTATGAAGATTGCAATCCTTAGAATGCCGTCTATTATATTGAACAATACTCCTTTTGCTATTATGAGCTTTGTAAGAAAGAAAGGAGCGATTATGAAGAACAAAATTACAAATCCAAATGAAAGTACTAAAGTTAAGATTATCCCCAGTAAACCGATTTTTTCATGCTCTTCCATCTGCTGGTCTGCTGACCAGTTCAATGCCTTTATTCCAAATATGAGCATGAGAATCAGCTGCATAAATCCCCTGATTATCGGCAGGCGCCAGAGTTTTTTCAGTTTCTTTATCTTCTGGATTTTTGTTTTTATTTTTTTGTTTGGCAGGCGAATCGCTATAGCCATCTTTGAATCTGTTTTCATCATTACTCCTTCAATTACTGCCTGCCCTCCTACATTTTTCATAAAAAGAAAGAAAAAGAATTTGTTTAAAAATCTTTGTATAAAATCTAATAAAAAAAGAGTTATATATCTTCAATATAGAAAATATATAAGAAAAAAGAAAAAAAGGGCGACAGGTTAAAACCAGCACCTTGCTGGTCAATCGAACCGCAAAAATAACCTGTTGGGAAACCTGCCGCCCCTTTAATGTTAATAACCACAGGAACTGGTCTTACTTTGCAGCAGACAGTTCGCTGTGTTTTTTCATAAGATTTTCAACTATTCCTGGCTCTGCCAGTGTTGAAGTATCTCCGAATTCTTTTTCATTTGCAGCGATTTTGCGCAAAATCCTGCGCATAATCTTTCCAGAGCGTGTCTTTGGCAAAGAATCTGTAAAATGAATCTGGTCTGGTGTTGCTATAGGTCCTATCTGTTTGCGCAAATGCCAGACTAATTCTTTCTGCAGTTCTTCATCAGGTTTAACACCCTGGACAAGGGTGACATAGGCATAAATGCCTTGTCCTTTGATTTCATGCGGAAACCCTACAACAGCTGACTCAACAACAGCTGCATGTTCAACAAAGGCAGATTCAATCTCTGCTGTGCTAAACCTATGACCAGACACATTGATAACATCATCAATGCGCCCTAGCAGCCAGTGAAACCCTTCTTCATCTATTCTGCAGCCATCACCTGCAAAATAGAATCCAGGATACATTTCAAAGTACAGCTTCTGCATTCGTTCTGGGTCTCCCCAGATTGTACGAAGCATTCCAGGCCAGGGGCGTTTGATTACCAGTGCTCCGGATTTACCTTCAGGAACTTCTTTGCCTTCCTGGTCTAGCACTGCTGTTTCAATCCCAAAAATAGGGAACCCGGCAGCTCCTGGCTTCATCGGCATTGCACCCGGCAGTGTTGTTATGAGAATGCCGCCTGTCTCAGTCTGCCACCATGTGTCAACAATAGGGCATCTGGACTTGCCTACATGCTCATGGCACCAGAGCCATGCCTCTGAGTTAATAGGTTCACCTGCTGTACCAATCAGGCGCAAGGTTTTCATTTCATGCTTGTCAACTATAACATTACCTTCGCGCATGAGGGCACGGATTGCAGTGGGAGCAGTGTAGAAGATACTTACATTATGCTTCTCAATTGTTTTCCAGAACCTATCAGCTTTTGGATAAGTAGGAACTCCTTCAAACATGACAGAAGTAGCTCCATTTGATAGCGGACCATAAACAGTATAAGAATGACCTGTAATCCAGCCGATATCTGCCGAGCACCAGTAAATATCCTCTTCTTTTAGGTCAAAGATAATTCTGGTGGTTAGAGTTACATGGGTCATGTATCCGCCGGTTGTGTGAAGTGCTCCCTTGGGCTTTCCAGTTGAGCCGGAAGTATACAGGATAAAGAGAGGGTCTTCGCTTTCCATGTGCTCGCAATCACACTCTGCTGAAACACTTGCCATCTCTTCATCCCACCAGTAATCCCTGCCTTCAGCAATATGCACATCTTTGTCTGTGTGGCGTACAACAATCACACTTTCCACACAATCAACACCTTCAAGCGACTTATCTGCATTTTGCTTTAAGAGAATGCGGCGTCCGGCGCGGCGGCCTTCATTAGAAGTAATAAGCATTTTGGCTCTGCAATCAAGAATACGTTCGCGAAGCGAATCAGCAGAAAAGCCGCCAAAGATTACGCTATGAATAGCGCCTATACGGGCGCATGCAAGCATAGCAATAGCAAGCTCAGGTATCATGGGGAGGTAAATGCAGACTCTGTCGCCTCTCTTGATACCTTGTTTGCGGAGAACATTAGCAAACCTGCACACTTCTGCATAAAGCTGTCTGTATGTATAGGTGCGGGCTTCTTCCTCTGGTTCATCTGGTTCCCAAAGAATTGCGATTTTGTCTGCCCGCGGTCCTTCAATGTGCCTGTCAAGACAGTTGTAGCAGGCATTTAGCTTGCCGCCGCCAAACCATTTGAATTTCCAGGCCGGTTCTCTCTCTGTCCATTCAAAAACCCTGTCCCATCTTTTGAACCAGACCAGTTCACGTTCTGCAACCTCCCCCCAGAATTCATCTGGGTTTTCAAGACTACGCGTATAGTCTTTAGCATAGTCCTCAAAGGTTCTTACATGCGCCTTTTCTACAAAATCCACAGATGGCTCAACCCTGTTGCTCACATTACCCCCTTTACTTAAGTTGAAAAAAAGATTCCAAACTAAAAGAAGTCAAGATTTGTTAATATAATACAAATATCCTCCTTTCTCATATAATTAAAGGTTTTCCCCTAGAATTTCTTAGGTTTTACAAGCAGTTTGCTGCAAATCACTGAAAATGTATAGAACCCTGCCTGTTGACTCCAGGCCTTCTCTGAAAAAACCTGTTTTAAGGCTTTTCCTGTCACATCATGCTCTTTTTTTCAGGAAAATCTTTTTAGCTCACGGCTGTTTTCTGAAAAGTTTCTGCGCACTATCCTAAAAAATAAAAATTCTGGTTTTGGTTTACAATAACCAGGTTTTTGTTTTTAAAGATTTGTGACTCATCTGTTTAGGTTTTATTTAGGAAATTTTTAATAAATTTAATTATAATATTTTCCACTAAAAGGGGATTATATTTAAACCTTTTGTTTAAAAAGAGTTTTTCACAGGGTAAGTAAACCTTAGCTTATCTTTTCCTGAATCTCATTAAGAATTTGAATATCCTGCTCACTCTGCAAGGTCTTGATTCAATTGGTTTATCTTCATCTGTCCCGCATTCCTTGATGTCTGTGCATTCCCTTGTTCTCTCTTCATCTATGCATCTTGACCATTTTGTGCATTTCCATTTTGGAACACATGGGGATTCTCTGCATTGGCATCCACAGGTATTAGGGACATATCCATGCTCACAGTACAGGCTGCACCATGCTTCAAAGCATTTTCCGCTTGCGCAGTGCGCGCACTCAGGATTTTTTACCTGCGTCCTGCAGTCATCATCTGTTTTACATCCTTCTACAATCTCTATTGCAGAAACAGCTAATAATATTATCAATAAGGAGATAACCATCAGGATTGTGATTATTCCAATTTTCCAGAATTGTTTTTTATTCATTTTATCTCTCTTTTTTATTTGGATACTTGTTAAAGGACTCTAAACTATTTAAATCTTTTTAAAAACTTATTTATATTTAACCTGCTCAATCAATTCTCTTACCCTTTGAACAGAATTATTAAACTCCCCTTTTTCTTCATCTGTCAGGTCTAACTGAACTATCTGCTCTACTCCTTTCTTTCCAATCTTTACAGGAACACCTATGCAGATATCTTTTAAATCATATTCTCCTTCAAGAAAAACAGAGCAGGGAAAAACGCGTTTTTCATCTTTAAGATATGATTCTGCTATGTTAATTGCTCCTGTTGCAGGGGCAAAGAATGCTGATGTGCCCATCAAATCAACTATTTCAGCTCCTGCATGCTTTGTTCTTTCTACAAGGTCTCTTATACTTTCTTTTGAAAGAATCTCTGTTACAGGTTTTCCTTTAACTGTTGTTCTGCTTATCACAGGAACCATTGAATCATTATGTCCTCCAATAACTATTGTGTTAATATCTGTTTTTTCAGCACCCAATCCTTCAGCAAGAAATGAAATCAGTCTTGCTGAATCCAGGATGCCTGCCATTCCCACTATTCTCTCTCTTGGAAATCCAGTAACTTTCTTTGCAAGATAAATCATTGCATCTAATGGGTTTGTTATTATAATTACAAAAGCATTTGGAGCATATTCTTTGATGTTTTGTGAAATCTCTGTTATAATCTTCTTGTTAATCTGTATTAAATCATCTCTTTTTTGGTCTGGTCTTC
This sequence comes from Candidatus Woesearchaeota archaeon, assembly GCA_019322545.1. Classification (GTDB taxonomy): domain Archaea; phylum Nanobdellota; class Nanobdellia; order Woesearchaeales; family JAHWIL01; genus JAHWIL01. Next base: position 425 of record JAHWIL010000123.1, on the reverse strand, counting down.
TTGGAACTCCTGCAGAGATAACAACAACATCTGCGTTTCTCATTGCTTTTGGATTTTCTGTTCCTAAAATCCTGCATTTAAATCCATAAATAGAAGATGCCTGGCAGATATCCAAGGCTTTTGCTTTAGCAAGCCCTGGTTTTTTGTCTATGAGTATAATGTCACCCAGCTCTCTTACAGATGAGAGATACGCTAATACTCCTCCTATGTTGCCTGCTCCGATTAGTGCTATTTTTGTCATTTCAATTTTTAAGTATTTTATATTTTATAAGTTTTTTTATATATTATTTCTTTACTATATAGAAAATAAATAAATATAAAAAAATAAAATTTTAAGAAAAAAGACGGCGGGAAATTTTGTAGGCAACACGCCTAACAAAAAATAAGGTTTTTAGATTCATTCTTTTTCACCCGCCGTCTCTTAT
>JAHWIL010000122.1 GCA_019322545.1 Candidatus Woesearchaeota archaeon | reverse complement strand
TAGAATTATTCAATCATCTCTATCTCAATATTCAAACCTTCTGGGATTTGAACTCTCATAACTAATCTAAGAGCACGCTCATCAATACCCAAATCAATCAAACGCTTATGAATTCTCATCTGGTATCTTTCCCAGGAAGCTTTGCCGTCTCCGCAGGGAGATTTGCGGGTAGTTAATTTTAATTTCTTTGTAGGAAGAGGAATTGGTCCACGCATATCTACTCCTGTTCTTTCTGCGATGTCTTTAATGTAATCGCATACCTGATTTATCTTACTAATATCAGTGCTTGCTATTTTTATTCTTGCTTTTTGTGCCATTATCCATCACTTATGCGCGGTTTACAGCATGACAAACCCCAGTTCGCCATGAAAAAAATAAAATTAAAGTTCTTTCTTGACTAAATCAATGCACATTCCTGCAGCAACTGTCTGTCCAGAATCACGTATAGCAAATCTTGACATCTGCGGAATTTCCTTCTGCTTTTCAATAACCATTGGCTGAACCGGCTTAATCTTAACAATTGCAGCATCGCCATTTTTGATAAAGTCAGGATTTTCCTGAAGCACTTCTCCTGTTGCTGGATTTAGTTTCTTTTCAATTGCTGTAACCTGACATGCAATCTGTGCTGTGTGAATGTGAAATACAGGTGTGTAGCCAACTGTTATAACAGTAGGATGATTTAATACAACCATCTGTGCTGTAAATTCTGAAGCAACAGTAGGAACATTGTCTTCACGGCCAAGAACATCACCGCGTGCAATGTCTTTTTTGCCGAACCCGCGAACATTGAATCCTATGTTGTCTCCTGGCTCTGCCTGCTGCAACTGCTCATGGTGCATTTCCATTGATTTAACTTCTCCATGAACTCCTTTTCCTTCTCTTCCAGGAACTGCAACAACCTTATCGCCTATTTTCATTACTCCTGTTTCAACTCTTCCAACAGGAACAACTCCAATACCTGTGATATTATAAACATCCTGAATAGGCAGTCTTAATGGCAATTCAGTTGGTTTTTCTGGAGGATTAAGCTTGTCTATTGTTTCCAAAAGTGTTCCATCTGCATACCAAGCCATGTTTTCAGATTTCTTGAATATATTATCTCCCTGCAATGCTGAAACAGGAACAAATGTAATATTTGCCGGGACATATCCAACTGTTTTCAACAGATTTTCAACCTCTGTCTTTACTTCATTAAATCTTTTTTCATCGTATTTTACCATGTCCATCTTGTTAACAGCCACAATTAGCTGGTTAACTCCAAGTGTTCTTGCAAGAAATACATGCTCTTTTGTCTGCGCCATGACACCGTCATTAGCAGCAACAACAAGAACTCCTGCATCTGCCTGTGATGCTCCTGTAATCATGTTCTTAATAAAGTCCTTATGACCAGGTGCGTCAATTATTGTAAAGTAGTATTTTGATGTTTCAAATTTCTTGTGTGACAAGTCAATTGTAACTCCACGCTCTCTTTCTTCTTTTAGATTATCCATGACAAATGCAAATTCAAATCCGCCTTTGCCAAGTTCTTCTGCTTTTTCTTTTAATTTTCTCATTGCCTGTTCGTCAATGTTTCCTGAATCAAACATTAATCTGCCTACGGCTGTTGATTTACCGTGGTCAACATGACCAATGAATACCAGGTTTATGTGTATTTTTTCTTTTGCCATATTATGTTCACCCCAAATTTATGGTTTAATGTGATATAAAAAGGAATTTTAAAGGGTTTATAAAGTTTTCGCTGTATAGGAGTAAATTATTCCATCTTTATGCCTTTTCTTTCCCTTACTTGCTTAATTACCTTCATCTGAAGCTCATCTGGCAGTTTTTCAAACAGCTGGTCAACAAGGAATTGTGTTCCTCTTCCTCCTGTTGCTGACCTTAAATCAGATGCAAGCCCAAACATCTCTGCAACAGGCATTTTTGCCTTTACAGTCAGATGATGTTCCTCCTGATTCATGTCCATCAGCTGTCCGCGCCTATTCTGAACCAGTTTGCTTAACTCCCCCATGTATTCAACAGGGGCTTCAAACTGCATAATCTGCAGTGGCTCAAATATTGCCGGGCGCGCCTGCATAAATGCACCTCTCAGTGAATCACGAACAGCAGGAAGAACCTGCGCCGGACCTCTGTGAATAGCATCTTCATGTAGTTTACAGTCCATCAGCATTACTTTTACTTTCATGCACGGCTCTCTTGTAATCGGGCCTGCAGACATAACATCTTCAAAAGCATCCATGACCATTTCAATTATTTCTCCAATATGAACAATACCTCTTGTCATGTCTATCAAAAGATTTCCCTTATAGATGTCCATTACTTTACGTGTTACCTTGCTTTCCATCCCTCTTTCTTCAAATGCCTTCCATAAAGTGTTGTCTTTTTTCTTGACACGCATCTCAGGGATTTCTCCTTCTTTAATTCCTTTGTATATCTCCTCTTCAAGAGGCTCAACTATGATATAAAATTTATTATGCTTGTTTGGTGATTTTCCTTCAACTTCAATGGATTTTTTCAAGGCAGTCTCTCTGTAAACAACAATTGGAGGAGATGTCTTTACTTCAACTCCCTTCTCTGATTTAATCCTGTTTTCAATAACCTCAAGATGAAGCTCTCCCATGCCGTGCATCAAGTGCTCTCCTGTTTCCTCATTAATCTCAATCTGAATTGTTGGGTCTTCTTTTCCAACTGTTCTCAGAACTTCAATCAATTTTGGCAGGTCAGCTGGTTTTGTTGCCTCAATAGCTTTTGTAATAACTGGCTCAAATAAATGCTTTATTGCCTCAAACGGCTCCATTGGCTCTGAAGAAACTGTTTCTCCTGCAAATGAATTTTTTAATCCTGCAATACCTATGATATTTCCTGCAGGAACATGGTCAATCTGGATTCGCTGGGCTCCTTTGTAAATAAATACGTTCTGGAAGCGAACATCTTTTTTTGACATGTTCATATATGCAGGGTCTCCTTTGTTTACTGTTCCTGAAAACAATCTTCCTGCAGATATCTCTCCTGCATGAGGGTCAACAACAATTTTTGTTATAACAAATGAAACAGGGCTGTTTGGGTCGCAGTTAATCAATGATTTTCCTTTTTCGCTTTCTATGTCTCCATGCCAGATTTTTGGAATCCTGTATTTCTGGGCTTCAAGTGGAGAAGGAAGGTGCTTGATAACCATATCAAGAACAACTTTATGGACTGGTGCTTTTTTGCATAAATCTTTCCATTCTTCTTTTTCAGGAGTTGCATATGCATCTATAATATCTTTAAAAGAAATATTATTTTTCTTCATATATGGAAATGATAATGCCCATTTGTGGAATGCTGAGCCAAATCCAACTCCGCCATCCTGAACAGAAACCTGCCATTTCTTTTTGTATTCTTCCGGCGCAATCCGGGCAATAAACTCATTAACATTATTGATTATTTTTATAAAACGCTCCTGCATCTGTTCCGGAGTTAATTTTAATTCCTTAATCATTCGGTCAACTTTATTTATAAACAGAACCGGCTTTACTCTCTCTTTTAATGCCTGCCTTAGAACTGTTTCTGTCTGGGGCATCATTCCTTCAACAGCACAGCAAAGAACAATTGCGCCGTCAACTGCCCTCATTGCCCTTGTAACGTCTCCTCCAAAATCAACATGTCCTGGAGTGTCAATCAGGTTAATTAAATATTCATCATCTTCAAAATCATGAACCATTGAGCAGTTTGCTGCATCAATAGTAATTCCTCTTGTCTGTTCATCTTCATGAAAATCAAGTGCAAGCTGTTTTCCTGCAAGTTCTGAGGAAATCATTCCTGCTCCTGCAAGCAGATGGTCTGAAAATGTGGTTTTTCCATGGTCAATATGAGCTGCAACACCGAGATTTCTTATGTTTGCCGGCTTTTTCATTAGTTCCTGAACTTTTTCAACCATCTTGTCTGCTGCTGCCATTGCGATTACCTCCAAAGATGCTTTTCTGCAACTGTTTCATATGTATGCAGTTCTTTTGGCTTAAACCAAAGTTTTATTTCATGTTTTGCATCTTTCTTGTTTCCAGATGCATGAATAAGATTTCGTATTGCTTTTTTCTTTTTATCTGCGAAATTATAAGAGTGCAGTGCCAAGTCTCCCCTTATTGTTCCTGCAGGCGCTGTTCTCGGCTCTGTCGGGCCGCAGATTTTTCTTGCTGTCTCAACTGCATGAAGCCCTTCCAATACAATTGCAACAACAGGGCCTTCTGTTATATAATCCATAAGCCAGTTCCTGACATGCGCTCCCCTTCTTTTTGTGATGTCTTCTGTATAATGTTTTTCTGCAAAAGTTTTGTCAATCCACTCCATCTTCATGCCGATTATTTTCAATCCTGCATTCTCAAATCTTTCTATGATTTTTCCAATTAATCCGCGTTCAACTGCGTCTGGCTTGATTAATAGCAGTGTTTGTTCTATAATTTAAATCACCTCTTGAAGTGTTTTGTCCATTTTGTTTTAAGCGGTTTTCTTTTTAGTTTAAGCATGTTTTTTTCGCATTTGTTTGAGCAAAAATAAAATATTTTGCCGTCGCTTTTCACATACATCTTTCCTGTTCCAGGTTTTATGTTTTCGCCGCAAAATGTGCATTTCATGATTATACACCTGATGTTCTTCCTTTTCTTTTCAGCCCTCTTGCCTCAAATTCTGTTTCTCTGAGCATTAAAATATCTCCCTTTCTTATAGGGCCTTTTACATTTCTTCTCAAAATCTTGTCCCTGTCTCTTCCGTCAAGAACCTTGCATCTTACCTGCAGAACTTCTCCCCTTGTCCCTGTTCTTTCAATTATTTCCTCTACCTTTGCAGGAACTGCATGGGTAAACCTGACTCCACCTTTTGCTTTCTCTTCTTCTTTCCCCTTTCTTCGCATCTTTTTTATTGCTGCCATTTTACTTTCCTGAAAGCTCTTTTATCAGTTTTTTTGAATCCCCTTCCTTTACAACTGCAACACTGACTGTTGGAACTGAAATTCCTGCTGATGCCCCAAGCTCTTCCTTGCTTGCAACCTCAAAACATGGAACTTCTTTTTCCTTGCACAATACAGGTATATGCATTGTAATTTCAGGAGGACTTACATCTTTTGCAACTGCGACAAGCTTTGCCTGCCCTTTTTCAATTGCCTTTGTCACTTCATTAGTTCCCTTTTTTATTTTTCCAGTAGCTTTAGCTACTTCAATTGCTTCAAGAACTTTATCTGAAGTTTCTTTGTTTGCCATTTGATATCACCTTATTGTCCTATTATGACATACGAGGTAAGATAAAAAAGAAATTTTACCTCATCTCAATCCTGATAGCCCAAAAGGATTGTCATCAACTCATTGGTTTAGTGTAAGAATCAAGTTGTGGTTTATAAAGATTTCTATTATATAGGTTACATTGAAAATCTTGTTTTTGTTCTGTTTCTTTTACCCTTTCTGAAATTCTCTTACTGCACTCATCAAATTTGATTTTGAGAAATCAGGCCAGTTCTTTTTTGTGAAAAATATTTCTGTGTTCGGGCTGTCCCATAAAAGAATTCCTGATGTTGTTTTCTTTTTTCCTGTCTTGATTAGCAAATCAGGAGGCAGGAAGTAAGACGCATATATATTGTCCTTTATTGTTTCTTTTGTTATTGAATCAACATCAAGCTTGTTTGCATTAATCTGCCTTGCAATCATCTTGCATGCATCAACTATCTCTGCCTGTCCGTCATAATTAATGCAGAAATTCAGGAAGAAGGTGTCATAATCCTTTGTCTCTGCAATTGTTTCCTTAATTGAATCAAGAGCTCTTGATGGAATATCATACCATTTTCCCAGAGCAGATATCTTTATTTTATTTTTGTGGATAAATT
>JAHWIL010000121.1 GCA_019322545.1 Candidatus Woesearchaeota archaeon | reverse complement strand
TGAGTAGCAGATTCATTTGAGTTGTTAGTTTGCCTAAATTATCATAAGCATCACGAAAGACTTTCATTAAGTAGGTTACTTTTCTTTCAGGACTACATCTTTCCAGGTCTTTAATCGTGTCATTGAGACCTTTTTTAATTTCTTTAAGAATAGCTATGCCTTCTATAATGTAAGCTTTTTTTCTTTCTGGAATCTGCTCTCTTTCTTCTTTTCTAATCTTTCTCAGTATTCTTACCCTGATTCTAAAGATTTTTTGGTCAAGTTCTCTAATCTCTTTTAATAACCTCAATAATTTTAATACTCCAAACCTAAATGTTTCTTTTTTTTCAGGAGGAATTGCTTCTTTTTTCAGCTCTGCCAGAAATCGATAAGCAGCCCTTACAGCGTTTTGTACTTTTCTGAGTTTCTCAAGGTCTTCTAAAGTAAATATTTCTTCAGCTTTAATTAATTTTGCTTCTTTTGCCAAGGGTATCGCCTCTTTAATTATTAAAAACGATTAAAGATTATAAATATTTTATGCAAATTCAGAATTTCTTAAACTGCCCTGTCATATTGACCAAGTCAACATGCCCTAAGAACAATGCCCTGCAGCAGTATCTCTTCAGTCCAAGCTCGTCCATTACTTTTTTTGCAGGCTCTCCTGCCCCTGTTCTTTGCTTATAGTCCTCGAAGAGATGTGCTATTGGTTTTCCGCAGCTGAAGCATCTTATTGGTATTATCATATTATCACCTATACGATTTTTGCCTTTTTGAACGGGCTGATTTTGATGTGTTTGGCTTGCGGGCTTCTTTTCTTCTGATATCCATGACAAGCAAATGCCGGTCATACCCCAGAAATACCTTTTCAAGCCGTTTGCTGTATTTTGCAAGTGCCCTTGCTATTGCAAGCCTTACTGCCTCTGACTGTGCCATATATCCCCCGCCATTGACAACAACATTGATATTTACTTTTGCTGCAGCATCTCCTGCAAGCAGAAGAGGTTCCTGTATTCTTGCTCTTGCAATTCTTGGGGTAATTGTATCAAGCATCTTGTTGTTTATTCTTACTTTTCCAGTTCCCTCTTTTAGAGTTGCCTTTGCAACTGCACATTTTCTTTTTCCGGCACAGTGTATAGTTTTCATAATTTTGCACCCATTTCTTTGCATATTTTTTCTATTTTTATATATTTAAGATTAGGCACTTTTAATATATTTGCTTTTTCAATATTTTCAAATTCTTTTCCTTTTAATTTTTCAGGAATGCCGATATAACATTTGACTCTTTCAAATGCCTTTCTTCCTTTATCCTTTTTATACGGAAGCATTCCACGAATAGTTCTCTTGACAAATCTTTCAGGTCTTTTTGGAATAAACGGTCCTTTTGCAGGGGTTCCCATCTGCTGTTTTCTTGCATATTCTTTTATCAGCCATTTCCTGTTTCCTGTAATCATTGCATTTTCGCAGTTTACTATTTCTATTTTCTCTCCAAGCAACGCCTGTTTTGCAGCAAATGTTGCCAGTCTTCCAAGTATCTTGTTTGTTGCGTCAATTATCATCCTAAAATCCTCATCCCTTTTCCTTTCGGGCTTTCCTTTAATAAATCAGATATATAAATTGCCTTTCCTATCTTGTTTATTTTTTCAATGGCATTATTTGAAAACTGCCATGCAGCAATTGTAACACTGTGGTCAAGCTCTCCAATGCCCAGAACCTTTCCAGGAACAATAGCAGTCTCATCTTTTTTGACAAATTTGTTAATCTTATACAAATTAACTATTCTTCTTTGCCTTGTTGATTTTTCTAGATCTTCAGCTATTCTTTTCCAGATTCTTGCGCCATGTTCAATGGCTTTCTTTTTCAGTTCCTTGATTAAATCCCTTAACTGGGGATTTGTTGGTCCTGTTCTTTTCATTGTTTTTTCTTTTCACTAAGAGATTTTGAAAAATCATCCAGTTTTGAATTAATCAATTTTATTGCATATTTTACAATCTCTCTTGCTTCAAGCTGTCCCCAGCTTTCAATTGTAAATATAAAATCCTCATTACTTGCTTTTGCTTCAATTGCTTTGTTTGAAATATCAGAACATGCCTGGCATAAATGGCATTTCATTATATTATCCTTATTAATTGAAATGTTTCCGTTTTTCAATTCATATATATTTGCAGGACATGCAGCAACGCACTGTTCTGGATTATTTGGCTGTTTCTTTATCTCAATAAGAGGGTATCCTTTGTAATAAACAAGCCCTGGAGTCCATTTTGCATGCACTTTTCCCTGCCCCAGAACTCCAATTGCTTCGAATTCAAGTTTCTGCTCTTTCAATAATTTGATGATAGGCATTTTTGGATAAACTGCCTTTACTTTCGGGTCTTTTGTTTTTATTTCTCCTGCATAAACTATAGTGCCTGTCTTAAGCCCCTTTGCACTCAGGCTCATCTTCAGCTGGCAGCTTTGGCATCCTTTTCCCTTGCATTTGCATTCAGACGAAAGAACATATGACTTGAGGTCTGTTTCAAATGGAACCAGCCCGAGTCTAAGCGCAATAACTTCATCATATAATGCAGAGTTGTTGTCCCGGAATTCAACATCCTCTATTGCCATTGTC
>JAHWIL010000120.1 GCA_019322545.1 Candidatus Woesearchaeota archaeon | reverse complement strand
CGTTGTTTTTCAAAGGATTAATTGCGATTATAAATGCCAGGCAAATAACTGCCACTATTATCCCTATCGCAATAGAAGAAACTGGTTTTTTTCTTTTTGCCATCAAATCACCTCTTAATTTCTTTTAAAATATCTTTATAATTTTTAAAGCTTTCTGTTTAACTATACTAATTTTTTTCTACTTTTGCAACGATTTCCCTTATATCCTGAACTGCATCTGCATTTGCAGATATGCTGTCAATTCCATGTTTTACAAGGAACTTTGCCATTTCAGGTCTGGAGCCGGCCTGTCCACAGATAGATGTTTCAACATTATATTTTTTACATGTCCTGATTACTTTTGCAATCTGACCGAGAACTGCCTCATGCATTTCATCATATAGCTTCTGGATTCTTTCATTGTTCCTGTCGATTCCAAGAGTGAGCTGTGTCAAATCATTTGTTCCAAATGAGATAAAATCAATCCCTTCTTTGCAGATATCTTCTATAATCCAGCATGAAGCAGGAGTTTCAATCATGACACCGAATTCAATATCTTTCTGGGGTTCAAGACCAATATCTCTCAGAATTTCTTTTGCTTTTCTTATTTCTCTTGTTCTGATTACAAATGGAATCATTACACCGATATTTTTCAAACCTTTTTCATGAAGGCGTTTTACTGCTTCAAATTCAGCTTTTAGAATCTCGGGCTCATCAAGAGCTCTTCTTATTGCATGCCATCCAATCATTGGGTCTGTTTCTTCCGGCTCTTTATCACCACCTTCCAGATTTCTATATTCATCTGTTCTCAAATCAGAAGTTCTTATCCATACTGGCTTGTTCTTGAATGCTTCAGCAATTTTTCCAATCCCATTCATAAGCAGTTTGATATAATCTTCTCTTCTGTTCTGCCTCATGTATTCTGCAGGATGAACTTTTCCTTGGGCAATCATTATTTCAATTCTTACAAGACCAACACCATCTGCGCCTGTTGCTGCTGATTTCTCTGCATAATCAGGCAAATCAGTCATTATCTTTATTTTTGTTTTGGTGCTTATTTTTTTAAATGGTTTTTTTGATATTTGTTCTTTTATTTCAGTTTTTCCAGGATAAACATTTCCGTGAGTGGCATTTACTGTTATTATATCTCCTTCTTTCAGGACTTTTGTTGCATCTCCTGCTCCGACTATACAGGGAGTCCCCATTTCTCTTGATACAATTGCTGCGTGGCATGTAAGTCCTCCTTCATCTGTGACAATTGCAGCTGCTCTCTGCATTGCAGGAACCATGTCTGGTGTTGTCATCGTTGTAACAAGTATGTCTCCTTTTTTTATTTTGTCAAGGTCCTCCATCTTAAGAACAATCTTTACTGTGCCTGATGCAATTCCCCTTGATGCTGTCTCTCCTTTTACAATAACTCCTTTTTCTTTTACTGCCGTCTCTTTTTCTGCTTTTGCTGACTTGAATGTTGTGACTGCCCTTGCCTGCACAATGTAAATCTTATCTCCTTCAACTGCCCATTCCATATCCTGTGGTTTTTTGTAGTATTCTTCTATTTTTCTTGCCAGACGTGCAAGCTCATAGATTTCTTTGTCATTAAGAACCTTTTCTTTTTCCTCCTTTGGAGACATCTTTTTTGTGATGTTTTCCCCTGTTTCAGGGTCGCGGATTATCTTTATTTTCTGCTCTTTTATTTCTGTCTTTGTTATATTGTTTGTTTTCTTGTCTATGATGTATAAGTCAGGATTTACTGCTCCTGAGACAACTGATTCTCCAAGCCCAAATGCAGCTTCTATTACTATCTCATCTGGGTTGTTTGTTGCAGGGTTTACCGAGAACATTACTCCTGCCTTGTCGCTGTTGACCATTTTCTGGACAACAACTGCTATGAAAACTTTTTCATGAGGGAAATTATTTTTGACACGGTAATATATTGCCCTTGCTGTAAATAAAGATGCCCAGCATTTCTGCACTGCTCTTGTTATTTTATCATCTCCTCTTACATTAAGGTATGTTGCCTGCTGCCCTGCAAAAGAAGCTTCTGGCAAATCTTCTGCTGTTGCAGATGAGCGTGCTGCAACAAAAACATGCTCTTCTGGCTTGATTAATTCCTGAGCATTACCTTCTTTAATTGATAAGGTCTCGTATGCATCTATTACTGCTGATTTTATCTCGTCTGGCATCTGTGTTGATATTATCAGCTTCTGGATATTTTTTGCAGTTGCCTGGAGCCTGTCTGTATCTTCAATATCCAGATTTTTCAGAAAATTCAGAATATCCTCTTTTATTTTTGTTTTTTCAATAAAGAATTTGTATGTCTGTGCTGTTACAACAAAACCAGGAGGAACTGGAAGCCCGGCATTATACATCTCCCCGAGATTTGCGCCTTTGCCTCCTGCTGTTTCAATGCTATCTTTACTTAGGTTTTTGAACCATGCTATATGCTGCATTTAAGCACCTCTTTTGGTTTAAACAATTATCTTTTTTATATAAATGTTACTGTGTCTCCTATTTTTAATTTCTGTTTTGTTTTTGGCATTTCAACAATGTATTTTGCCTTGTTTCTTGGCGTATAGAAAGAAAATGGCTTGAAGTTTTTTTTGATTTCAACTATCTTCTTTTCTTTATTTAGAAACAAGACATCAATCGGATAAAAAACAAACAGCATGTGCAATGGAACTATTTTTTCTTTTTTAAATTCAAAAACAACTGTTCTCTTTTTTAAAAACATGAGGCCAATGCCTTTTGCAAAAAACGTCCTGCAAAGTTTATCTGGTTTGATTGTCATCATTTATCCTTTTTTTTGGGAAAGGTTTATATATATCTTTTGTTATCTATTGAATTATTCATATTAAAAGATGAGTATTATCAAAGATGAGTATTATCAAAAGAGGTGAGTTTTAGATGAAAAAGTTTAATGTATTTCTAATTTTATTTATTTTTCTTTTCTCAGCTTTTGTTGCAGCATTAGGATATCAATTATATACTCAGGGATCCTTGGGAAATTTTACCGTAGATAAAACAACCTATTCTTGCTGGCAAGATTCTTCATCAACCCAAGGATGTGTTGTTTTATTTAATCTCAGCATCAATGAAACAACTTACCCTTTTAATAACACACTTCAAAATCTTACAATAAATATCTCTTCCCCAGATCATGATGATTTAATCAGATTTCAATTTGCATTATATAATGCTACTGCTACTTCCTGGGTTTCTCACGGAGAAAATACTACAATAATAAATAATACAAATATGACTGGGACACTTCAATTCAGAATTAATGTAACTCTTCCTTTTGCAATGACTACACTTGTAAATCTCAACTTTTCAATTAATTTAACTAATTATACAATCTTATTTTATTTAGATAGTATTAATCTGACAGCTCCTCTCAATTACAATATAACAAAAGACCAGACACCTCAATTTAATTTTACTTTATATTCATTTAACTGGACAAAACAAAAATGCAATCTTACTCTTAATGATACTACTTACGGAACAAACAATTCAGTAGACAATGGATCAAATACCTCTATTTCAGCATCAACAAATATAGATGAAGGAAATTACAGTTGGAAGATAGTTTGTAATGTGACTGGCAATTCTCCAGCAAGATGGATATTCATCAATGATACCCTCGATCCTACATTAAGCATTGCTGTAAGCAATATTAGTGTTAATAATAATAGTGTAGGAACAGCATTTGTGAATATCACAGCAGATGAAAATCTTAGCGGATGTGATTATTCTGGAGCAGGCAGCGGAACCTTGACTGGTTCAGGAAGGAACTGGAATGCCACATTGGGTGACTTGCAACCAGCTATAACCTATGTTGTTTTTGTAAACTGCACAGATAGAGGAGAAAATAATGCTTCTGCTTTATTTAGTTTTACAACAAATGAAAGCATCAACTTAACATCTCCTCCTAATTATAATATAACAGTAAACCAGACGCTTGTATTTAATTTCACCCTGTATACAAATACTACAAAACAACAATGTAATCTTACTCTTAATGGCAGTATTTACGGAACAAACAATTCAGTAGACAATGGCACAAATACATCTCTTTCACCCTCAACAACAGTAGATGAAGGAAATTACAGTTGGAGAATAGTTTGTAATGTGACTGGTAGTTCTCCAGCAAGATGGATATATGTTAAT
>JAHWIL010000119.1 GCA_019322545.1 Candidatus Woesearchaeota archaeon | reverse complement strand
TTACATTTACAGGAATTCCGTTAAGCAGGCTGCATAGACAGGAGCCAAGAACCATATTACGCACATGCCCGAGATGCAGCGGCTTGTTAGTATTTGGCGCAGGATATTCAATAAGAATTTTCTTCTTTGGAATCTTTAATTTCTTTCCGCAAATCCCTTTTAAAACATTGCCGGCTATCCTGGCATTGTCAAGATAAAAATTCAGATAAGGCCCATCTGCCTTAATCTCTCCAACAGAACCTTTTGGCTTTATCTTTTCAGCAAGCTCTTTTGCAATTTGTGTAGGATTTTTCTGGAATCTTTTTGCAAGAACAAAGCATGGAAATGCAAAATCTCCTAATTTTGGGTCTGGAGGAATAGTTAACTCAACCTCTTTCAGGTTCAGCTCTTTTTTCAGCAGTTTAACAATCTCATCCTTAAACTTGTTCATTATAGAGAATTATAAAGAAGTGAAATATAAAGGTTGCGATATTTTTCTAATGGCTAATCAAGTGCATCAAAACATAAATCGCAATTATTCCGACACTGAATGCAATAACCTGTATCAGTGATTTTATCTTATCTACTTCTTTATGAATCTCAGGCATCAGGTCAACTGCCCCTATGTAAATAAAACTTCCTGCAGAAATAGCAATAAGATAAGGAATAACCCATTCAGCAAATCCTATGAGATAAAATGCAAATATTGCTCCTGCAAATGCAAACAGCGAGATAAGAAAATTAAAAGTCAGGGCTTTTTTTACCTTCATGCCAGCATAAACAAGAACCCCGAAATCCCCAATTTCCTGCGGAATCTCGTGAAGGATAACAGCAAAGCTGACAACAATCCCAAGAGGGACATTTACAAGAAATGCAGTTGCCATTATAATGCCATCAAGAAAATTATGCACAGCATCCCCTATAAGATTCATATATGCAAATGAATGGACCTTGCAGTGCAGTTTGTGGCAGTGCCTCCAATGAATGAATTTCTCAACAGCAAGAAACAAAACAATGCCAAAAAGAACAAATATGATTGCTTTTCCTCCGTTTCTTTCAAATATCTCAGGAATCATGTGAATAAAAGCAGCTCCAAGCAAGGTTCCTGCTGCAAATGCAATAATAACAAACAGCATCTTTTCAAGAAGGTGTTTTTTTATAAAAAGCGTAAAAACTCCGATAAAAGAAATCAAACTGACTATCAATACAAAAAGCAAAATCAGCAGCAGTAATGTCATTATTACACCTCTTTAATTAAAAAATTGGATAAAAACTATATAAATCTTTTGAATTCACTATTTGCTATAACTTAATTAAATTAACTCTTCTGAAAAAAATAGATAACTCTATTTGTAGAAATCTACCTTCTTTTTTATTCTTCGCTGTTAAAAGATGCCTCTTTTTCTCCTCTGATAAAGGCCTCTTCTTCAGGAGTTATCTCGTCATTTTCCAGCAAATCCTCTGCAGTCTCATCACTTTCTCCTGTTTCAAGCTCGTGCTCAATCTCATCTTCTATTTTTATTTTCATGTTAAGACTTCTTTTTCCATATCCAGTTTATATAATTTTAGCATATAGAATATATATCACATAAACTGGCTGAGTCCTGTCTGCCTTTTTATATCTGCCGGCGCTTCAAACTTAATCCCATCTCCTTCACTCAAAACAGGAACTCCATATTCGCCGTCATACCCGGGGTCAATCTTTATTCTATTATTTCTGTTGTCAATTATTTTCTGTGCAATTAATTCTCCTGAAACTTTCTTTAAATCATCAAATGAAACATCAAGAAGGAGATTCATCTCGTTTCCAAATGCATCAATTAGCTTGTTGTATTCACGCCAGACTTTCTGTGTTGCAATTGATGTGTTCATTAGTTTTGCAAGGATTTCTGAAGTAGGTATCAGAGTCTTGAAATCAGGAGCATCTTTTGGCTTGAATCCAGCAGGCCTGTCTGCAAGCTGTTCAACCCTGTATTCAACGCCAACAGTCAAGGGCCTTGAGCATTTTGGGCATATCCCTTTTAGCTTGAGTGTTTCTTTTGGGCTGAACCTAATGCCGCACATTCTATGCCCATCCCAATGGTATTTGCCGTATGCAGGGTCAACTTCAACTGTTCCAAGAAGCCCCTGCTTTGTTCTTAATGCATTTATCAAATTTTTATAACTCAAATCAATATCAAAGATTGTTGCTTCCCTTCCTATTCGCCACGGCCAGAAACTGTGCAAATCAGAAAATGAAACAAGAGAATATTTGTCAAGCATAGATAACCGCCAGTTCATTGCAGGGTCTGAACTCAAGCCGGTCTCAAGTGCATGGATATTCTTTGCCTGGTCTTTGAATGCCTCTTCAACAGTATCAAAGCCAGTCTTGCTTCCAAATAATCCAAACCAAGGTGTCCAGACATGCGCAGGAATTACCTCAATATCCCTGCTTATTGACATTAATTTTTCAGTAAATTCATCACATGGAATCTTGAATATAGGCCTCCCGTCATAATCAATCCTGCCTTTTGATTTTAGATAATCTGTTATCTGTTCAACAACCTCAAAACTGGGAGCCAAGATAACAACATGGATGCGCCTGCCTCTTCCCTGCGTGTACATCAGGGATATCTCTGTCTGCAAAACAAATGGAAATCCTGATTTAGTCCTGTAAATGCCGTTTTCTTCTGCAACTAATTTCTCTTTTAACTCCTTAATCCATTCAGGATGAGTAAAATCTCCTGTGCCAAGAAGATTTACACCTTTTATTCTTGCCCATTTTTCAAGATTGTCAATATCAAGATTTTTAGAAGTAGCCCTGCTGTGCCTGCTGTGTATGTGCAAATCAGATATTATTTTCATCAAACCACCTTTGGTTTTATGGTTTGTCTTGATATAAAAAGCTTATGATAAAAATAATAAAAAAAAATTATTTCCTGAATTTATTATACAGCCACGCAATGATAACTCCTGCAATAAATCCGTCAATAAATGCCCAGACTGCTCCGATTAGACTTCCTGCAAATGTTGCACTAAAACCAAGATACAGTGAGGAAATCAATTCCACAATTCCTGTTCCCCAGCCAAATAGCCATGCAGATAATCCGATTAAGAACATATAGACTGCACATGCAATTCCAATTGCAAGGCCTAAACCAAGAACATCCAGCTTTTGTTTTGCCATGTTTTAATCACCTCTTGAAATACATAATTGTTTATATTTATAAGTCTTCCTGATGAGATGATAAAATTTATAAATTTAGGATTTTTTTCTGGTTATGTAATGCTTAAAATGCAGAGAGTTGAAGTTGGGGATTTAGTTGTTGATGTGGACTTCTATCATGCAAGTTACATGTCTAAAAAACAAAAGGGAGATGTTATTTCTAATATTGAAATGATACTTGGAACAAAGATGCCTTCGGAAGATATGGCTGATGAAGTAAAAGGAGCCACTATAATTGTCCATGCTGACAAGCAGGGAGATGTCAGCCATTACGGCATATTTTATCACCTTACTCCTAATGGATGGAATGATATTTCCAAATATAAAGATATCAAAGCAGGAGAATTACCCAAAAAATCCTTCTAATTTGCTCTGGCTCTGTTCTTCTGTTAATTCTTCTTTATTGTGCCCGAGGACATTAAAGATTCTTTCAACAGAAGGAATTATCTGGTGGTTGACATAATAATCTGCATCATATCCTCCTTCTTCAATCTCTTCAACAATCTTTGCTCTGTCCCTGATAATGCCGGAGCCTGATGTGACAATAAAACTTATTATGCTTCCCTTTCCAACATTACGCCCCTGCGCCTTTAATTTTCGCGCAACAGCAACATGCGGAGAAATTGCAGCATAAGAAGCAATGTCTTTCTGGAGCTGGACATTGATAATAACATCCTTGTTTTCTATTTCTTTGTCTCTGAGCAGCTTGACAACATTGCGCACATAGCTGATTGCCTTTTTAACATCATTCTCCTTTAGGATTATGTTAAGAACATTTTTCTGGACTTCTTTTGCAATAGGGCTCCAGTTTCTTCTTACTGTTTCAAAGCCGGTTATCTTTAGAAAACCATCCTGTTTCAACAAGGCATATTTTTTCTTTGCGCCAAATGTTCCCATCTTGGCAGATACAAAAATACCAGAGGGATAAAAATCCTCAAACTCCAGCTCCATCAGCCCGGGAAGGTCAGAATTTATTTTCTCGGCAAATTCTCTTGCATCATCCCTTCTTTTTCCTTCAAATGTCAGGAATATGGAGTCAGTGTCAGAGTAAATAACATTAAATCCCTGTTTTTTTGCCTCATCAATAACCATGTTGATATAATATCTTCCGTATGCAGTGACACTCTTTGCGCATTCAATAGAATACCATCTTGCTCCGAAAAATCCAAGATAGCCGTAAAATGAATTTCCAAGAAGCTTTAAACTTTCACTTCTTGCCTCTAATATTATATCTTTTTTCTCTTTCAGCAGCTCTTTTATCCTCATGCGCCTTGTAATCAATCCTTCTACAATCTGTGCGATAAATCCTTTTGTTTTTTTGCAGAACCAGTATTTTTTTTCGTCTGTTGGTGCATAACTCGCGTCATCTCTGCAGCATTTGCAGTTTAATGTGGACAATCCAATATTATGGCTTGTAATAATGGTTGGATAAAGGCTTCTGAAATCAAAAACAGCAATATCCTTGTAAAGCCCGGCTTTTGGCTCAAAAACAAAACCTCCTTTGTATGTAAACTCCCTTCTTTCCCCTATTTCATAATAATTTGGCTTGTTTGGGGCAATCTCATTGAAATCCTGCACCTGCTTCATGATATACCATTCAACAAGCTGAGAATACCCCATCCTGTTTACATCAAATATCGGAAGCCCGATTATCTTGACAAGCTCTTCAATATTTGGAAAAATCTTTACACATAAATTATATGTGAGCATTGCATCCTTGAGATTATATTTGCAGTATTTCTCAAGCTCTTCTGAATTCTTGTCCCATATTTCTGCAAGCTTGCCAACATCTACATCATCCTTTTCTTCATTAAGAAGTTCTGAAGAAACAGCAGAGAGATTATAGCTGTCTGTCTCAAGCGCCCTTCCAAGAATTTTGTTGATAAATCTGAAAACATCAAGATGAACAATCCCAGAAATCTGCATGATGCTCGTCTTTCCTCTTTTTGCTTTTACAACAGAATAATCCAGCCCAATATCCAGCTTGATGCTGTATTTTTCTGCCCTTGAAACAATATAAGGAAAATCAAATCCATCTGAAAAATATCCTGTGATAATATCGGGCTTGTAGTGTTCTATTATTTCCTTGAATTTAAGAATCAAATCAACTTCTCCGTCAACAAATTCAATATAGTCTTTTTTTGTCTTGAATCTCTTCCATGTAATTACTTTTTTGAAATCCTCTCCGTAAAACCCGAGCATGACAATAGGATGCTCTTCTGCAAGAACTCTGCTGCCTTCAGGATTGTAGGTCTCAATATCAAATGCAAGAATTTTTGGATTTTTTATGCTGTCTGTGCCTGCCTGCTTGATGTTTTCTATCCTGAAAACAGGAACCTTACAGTGCATATCAGCAGATTCGCCTTCTGCTTCTGTTAATGTTAAAGGAGTTATTCCCGTGTCAAGAAAATATCTGCGTACAAAAGGAATATCATACTCTTTTGTTGATTCAACAACAATCCAGTCTTTTATTACTTTTCTTATAACTGGAACATCATGAGGTATATTTGCATAAATCTTTATTGCCTTTCTCATATTCCCGAGATAATTTTTTTCAACAATCTTAGCATCGGCTATTTCCGAGATTCTTTCTTTTTCCTCAACCTTCAGTTTCAGAACCTTCTCCCTGAAAACTTCTGCATCATTGTCATCCTTCAGAAGCACATAGAAATAAGGCCTAAAGTTCTCATCAATAATACATATTTGTTTGTTGTCAGTTGTTTTTCCAAATAGGTAAATATGCGCCTTGCTTCCAACTACTTTATATTTTATATCCAAAGGATAAAATTGGATTGTTTCCATGAATAGAAAGAAGGGCAACGAAGCCCTTTTTTAATTTTATAAATCTTTAGCCATTATTGTTTTTCGGCCGTTTGCTTCTGCTCTTTCAGCAGCTTTTTTTACAAGTTCTTCAACTTTTTTGTTGAGTGCTTCCGGAACATCCCCTGCAACATTATAGCCAGGAACAACCCCTTTGATATTTGCTTTAACTATTAGCATTGGTTTCACCCCTTGTATTCCCTGTTTTCAGGTAATACTCTATATAAATATTTCGCTCAAAAGCAAGATTTATAAACTAATTTTCTTCTGCTCATATTATGCCAAAAAACATTGAATTCAAGAAAAAATTCATAGAACATTATTCAAAACTTACTGACTGGAAAGAATTCAAAAAATTTTCAACATCTTTTTTGAGGCGTTCAATCAGGGTTAATATACTAAAGATTTCTGTTCCTGATTTGAAAAAGAGAATGGCTAACTGGAAATTTAATCAGATTCCTTGGTGCAAAGAGGGTTTTTGGATTGAACATAAAACAGGAAGGCGAGATATTGGAAATACTCTGGAGCACGGGCTTGGTTATATTTA
>JAHWIL010000118.1 GCA_019322545.1 Candidatus Woesearchaeota archaeon | reverse complement strand
TTCCGAACCCTTTTCAAACTAGCAAGCCAAGGGCATTTTGAAACACTTGAAAGTCCGGTGTCAATTGGAAAAGAAAGCAATGTATTTACAGCAAAAACAAAACAAGGAAAGAGGATAATAGTCAAGATATACCGATTAGAGACAAGTGATTTCAATAGAATGTATGATTATCTGAAATTTGACCCGAGATTTAAGATTAAAAAACAGAGAAGAAAGATTATCTTTTCATGGGTTCAGCGCGAATTCAGGAATCTGATGAAAGCAAGGGATGCTGGAGTATCTGTTCCAAAACCAGTTGCTTTTTTGAATAATATTCTTCTGGAAGAATTTATCGGAAACAGAGAGATTGCATTGAAATTAAAAGATGATATTCCAAAAGACAAAAAAAAGTTCTTAAGGAAAATTATCCAGAACATGAAAAAACTGCATAATGCCGGGCTGGTGCATGCTGACTTGTCGCACTTCAATATTCTTAATTATAAAGATAATCCTGTTTTTATTGATATGTCGCAGACAACTACTCTGGATAATCCTCAGGCGCATGAATTTCTTGAAAGAGATGTAAAGAACATATGCAACTTTTTCAATAAGATTGGAGTTAAGACAGATAAAGAAAAAATAAAAAAACAAATAGCAAAGTTTTAAAAATGTCAGAAATTTTCTATCCAGCATATAACTTATGGCTGAAAGCCAATCTTCATCAGTAATGTGGAAAGTTTTTGAGTGTTTAAAATCCATTGGGATTTTTAACAAACCAGAAATTTGCTTTGCAAATTTCTTAGTTCATGCTCAAGAACCACCTGAATAAGATTAGCTATGTCACAAACATACTGCCTATCATAATAGGTGGTTCTTGACATGTTTGTTTTTTTATAAAAAAATCAATGAAAGAATACAATTATGAGCTTAGAATACCGAAAGAACGAATTGCTGTTCTTATTGGAAAAAACGGAAAAATAAAGAAACAGATAGAATCTGCAACAAAAACAAAAATAGCAGTTGATTCCAAGGAAGGAGATATCTCAATAATAGGAAAAGATGCCATAAATTTATTTAATGCAAGAGAAGTAATAAAAGCAATTGGGCGTGGATTTAATCCTGAGATTGCATTTCTTCTCCTGAAAGGAGACTATCTCTTTGAAATACTCAACATAGGAGATTATGCAAAAAGCAAGCAGACAGAGAAACGGCTGAAAGGGCGCATCATAGGAAGAAGCGGAAAAAGCAGGGGCCTGATAGAGGAATTAACTGAAACCAGCATATCAGTATTTGGTAAAACAGTATCAATTATCGGACCGACTGAAAGTGTTGGAAATGCAAGAAAGGCGCTTGAAATGCTTCTCAAGGGAAGCTCGCATGCAAATGTTTTTAAATTCCTGGAAAAAAGAAGAAGAGAATCAAAGCAAATAGTGGGTATCTGATGGCAAAAAAGAAAAAGAGAGATGGAAGCAAAAGAAAGCCAGGAAAAAGAGGGCCGATAGCTGTAGAGCTTGCAAAAAAGCAAAGAGAGATTTCTGTAGCTGAATTTTTTGAAAAAAACAGGCATCTTCTTGGATTTGACAACAAGAAAAAGGCGCTTCTTACAACAATAAAAGAAGCAGTTGATAATGCACTTGATGCATGTGAGGATGCAGGTGTTCTTCCTGAGGTTTCTGTTGAAATAATAAACATGACCCCAAAACAAAATGAAGTAAAGACAGAGATTAAAGAAGGGCAGACAACTCTTGTTGAAGAAGAGGTAAAAAAAGTCAAAATAACAGCAGGAGAGAGATTCAGAGTCATAGTTGAAGATAACGGGCCGGGAGTTGTCAAAAAACAGATTCCAAATATTTTTGCGCGTCTTCTTTATGGAAGCAAATTTCATACCTTGAAGCAGTCAAGAGGGCAGCAAGGCATAGGCATATCTGCAGCTGCGCTTTACGGACAGCTGACTACCGGACGCCCTGTCAGGATTATTTCAAGAATTTCTCCAAAACATCCTGCGCATTATTATGAGCTTAAGATTAATACTAAAACAAACGAACCCCAGATAATAAATGAAAAAGAGATTAAGTGGGACAAAGAACACGGGACAAAGATAGAACTTGATTTAGAGGCAACATACCAAAAAGCAGGACAGAGTGTGGACACTTATCTTAAGCAGACAGCAATAGTAAATCCCCATGTTACTTTGATTTACACCAATCCATTTGCTGAACAGTTTGTTTTTTCAAGAGTAACAGAGCTTCTTCCAAAAGAGCCAAAGGTAATAAAGCCCCATCCTTATGGAGTTGAGCTTGGAAGATTAATTAAGATGGCCCAGGATACAAAAGCACATTCATTATCCGGCTTTCTGCAGAAGGAGTTTTCAAGAGTCGGCTCTGGAACTGCAAAAACCATCTGTGAAAATGCGTCTCTTCTTCCTGGCCTGAATCCAAAGAAAATATCAAGAGAACAGGCAGAAAAATTATATGAAGGAATCCAGAAAACCAAATTAATTGCACCGCCAACTAACTGCATTTCTCCTATAGGCGCTGAACTGCTTGAAAAAAGCCTGAAAAAAGAGATAAAAGCAGAATTTTACTGTGCTGTATCAAGACCTCCATCTGTGTATAGGGGAAATCCATTTCAGATAGAAGTTGGATGTGCATATGGTGGAGAGCAAAAGGCAGAGCAAAGCATAACTTTGCTTAGATTTGCAAACAGAGTCCCTTTGCTTTACCAGCAAGGGGCTTGTTCAATTACAAAATCAATTACCGGGATAAAATGGTCTCCATATGGGCTAAGCCAGAGCAGGAATTCTCTTCCAACAGGCCCTTGCACAATAGTTGTTCATATGGCTTCTGTATGGGTTCCATTTACATCTGAATCAAAGGAAGCTGTTGCGCATTATCCTGAGATTATCAAAGAGATAAAACTGGCACTGCAGGAATGCGGAAGAAAATTATCTTCATATATCCACAAAAGAAAAAGAATTATTGCAGAAGGCAAGAAGAGAGATTATATTGAAACTTATATTCCTTATGTAAGCTCAGCATTACAGGATTTGCTGAAACTGAAAACTGCTGACAAGGAAAAGATTGAAAAACTTCTGAAGAAAATACTTGAAAAGAAACGCGGTGTGCTTGAAGATATCAAGGTTGATGTATCTGAATTTGAAGAGGAGTTTGCATTAAAGAAAAATGAAGAAGAAGAAAAATAAATCAGGGATTGTACTTCCAAAAATAAAGAATCTTGCAGATGGAATCTATAGGAAGATTTTGAAGAAAAAACAGCCGGAGCTTGTTTCTCCATTGAGAAGCCTGTCAAATGTAAAGTATGACCCAAAGGATGGGTATTTTGAACTGCTTGGAAAAAAGAAGAAAAGAACCCTTACAGCAGGAACAGTAAAGACTTTTGCACAGACATTAAAGATGATGTCCCTTTCAAAAGATATTGTTGAACAGGATGATATTGCAACAAAAAGAGAGGCATATTATGTAAGCAAAATCTGGAAAGAAGCAAGATTTAACACACAACAGGAATCAGATTCAGTAATAGATGATGTTGAATCAATGATGGAAGTAAACAGAGAACAGCTTGGCTTTATTCCTGAAGAAAAAGGAGGAGAGATTGCAGGAAAACTTATTGTAATTGACCATGACCCGGACACAAAGAAAAAATTAAAGATTGACTGCACAAAATTCGGCTCAGGTGCATATTCAATTCCAATTTCTGTTGAACATCTTAAATTTGAAACAAATGCAAAATTTATTCTTGCTATAGAAACAGCAGGTATGTTCCAGAGACTTGTGAAACACAAATACTGGCAAAAAGCAAACTGCATTCTGGTTTCAATGGGAGGAGTTCCAACTCGCGCATGCAGAAGGTTTATCAGAAGATTAAGTGATGCAAAAAATATTCCTGTTTATGTATTTACTGATGGAGACCCCTACGGTTATTTTAATATTTACAGAACTCTGAAAGTCGGTTCTGGAAATGCTGCGCATATTAATGAATATTTTTGTGTTCCAAAAGCAAAATTCATAGGAATTACTCCAAAAGATGTTGAGGATTATAAGCTTCCAACACATCCACTAAAGGAGATTGACATCAAACGCGCAAAGGATGCCCTTAAAAATGACCCATTTGTCCGGCACCATAATGAATGGCAGAAAGCAATTAAGAAGCAAGTGGCAAGCAAAGTAAGAGCAGAACAGCAGGCATTAGCAAAACACGGTCTGAATTTTGTTATTACAGATTATCTCCCAAAAAAATTAAGAAATCAAAAAACCTGGCTGCCATAAAGAAATCTTTATAAATGCATTATTTCTCTATTAACCTATGGGCCCATAGCCTAGCCTGGATACGTCCAAACTTGTTTGGATGGATTGGCCGTAAGGCAAATAAGGCGACAGCCTTCTATTGAACAGAGTTCAATTCTTTTGAACTGTTCAAAAGTAAGCTGTAGATCGAGGGTTCGAATAGCATGAGCGAAGCGAATGTTTCGCTCTGTTCCGAAATTCCCTCTGGGCCCGTTTTGCGGAGGTGCCCAAGTGGTCTAAGGGGAGCGGCTGCAATAATCCTGCAGAGCCCGCTTATTCATGGGTTCGAAACAAAGCTTTGCGAAATTCCCATCCTCCGCTTTTTTTCTTACATTTTAAAAAAAATAGGATTTTTTCTTGATAACTTAACGCCTTGTTCTTACCTACATTTAATGTATTAATTCTTACATATTGTGTAATTTAAATAGAAAAGTATATATAGCTATTCTTACATTTAATGTTATTTCTATAAGAATAGATTAAAAACAGATTTTAAATATCTTCTTACATTTAATGTACTAATTCTTACATATTGTGTAATTTAAATAGAAAAGTATATATAGCTATTCTTACGTTTAATGTATATTTCATAAATATGGCCAAGAAAATCAACAAAAAAACAGAGAATTCTCTAGATTTGGCTAAGGACATTATCAAAAAACTGGAAAGACATCCTGAACTTCTCAGGCAATTTGCTGGATTAATAAGAACAGCTGAAGAGCTTGAAGAAAGGTATTCTGTTCCTGGGCATATATTTACTAAAAAAATTACTCTTCTTGAATCCACTGTTAAATATCTAAAGGAAAATCTAAACTTAAATTATAAGAAGATTGCAGAGCTGGTAAACAGAGACCAGAGAAATATCTGGCAGATTTATCATTCTGCAAAACAAAAATTTCCTTCTAAATTTACTGTTAAAAAATCAAAATTCATGATTCCTGTATCTATTCTGGCAGACAAGAAATTCTCTGCTTTGGAAGCATTTGTTGCATATCTCAAGGATAATCTTGGCCTTAGTTACCATGAGATTGCAATTCTAACCAAGAGAGATGACAGAACAATCTGGACTGCCTGTCACAGACATAGGAAAAAATCAACAAGGAGGAGGAATGTTAAGTAGAAAAACTCAACGGACAGAGAAAACTGTTGAACTGAAGAGATTGCAGACCAAGGTATGTTCAGTTACAGATATCAGAAACAAGATAATTGCCCAGACCCAGAAACTGACAAGAGATTATGAGAATGGACTGGTTGATTATGGCAAATACAGCAAGAGCTATGATAGATTATTAGAGAGATATAGCAAATACGAGAGAAAAGTTTCAGAACACAAGCAAGGAATAAAACAAATACAGAGAGAAAATAGACGGCCTGTTGTAATTGCATCAATAATAATTGCATTGATGCTGGTTGGACTGCTGTCTATATTTGGAAATGATTTGATTAGTGGTTTAGCAACCTATGGACAACAGGAACAATATCAGGCAATGGGCACTGTAAAGTTATGGAACAATACATTTAATACAACTGGACAGAATATCACAGGAGCATGGCAGGTATATCTAAAAGGTGCTGCTGATTGGTTCTATACTAATCTAACAGCAGACAGGAACTTTACATTAAATACAAAGCCGCATGAAGTGAATCTATCCTGGCCTGCAAATAATACAGCTATTACAGACAGGTATACTAACTTCACATGGTATAATGCAAGTGATGCAGAAAATGATACATTGACTTACAATCTTGTTGTTGATGATGATATTAATTTCGGAAGCCCTGTGATTGATGTAAGCAATATTGCAGAAGGCCCTGGCAGCATATTTACTAATTACACATCTACTGTTGAATTATCTTTAAGTACAATCTATTACTGGAAAGTGCGTGCTTATGACACCGAAGTTTATAGTGATTTCAGCGAGGTATGGAATTTCTCAATAACTCCATACAAAGCAATTAATTTGATTATTGCAAATGTAAGCTTTGGAAGCATGATTAATGGCAGCAATACAACAGAAGACCACAGTCCGCCACCTGTAATTGTAGAGAATGTTGGTAATGTGCCTGTAAACCTAACATTCAATGGAAGTGCATTATGGACTTCTGTAGCTGCAGAAAATGACTATTACATGTTCAAGGCAGGTGTGAACGAAAGTAATTCATTTGATGAGACTCTTTCAGATACAACATGGACCCAAGTTCCATTGAGTTCAGCAACACCTCAGATAATTGGTCTGAATTACACAAATGAGAATAATACTGTTGAAATTGAAATAAACTTAACTGTGCCTCCAGATGAAGGAGCTGGAACAAAGAGTGCTGATATTTTGATTAGTTCTTAACTTCCTAACTATTTTATCTTCTTACATATACCTTGATATTTCCTACATAATAAAGTTCCATAATTAGTGAGTATTTTTTAACTGTAAAAAATAACAAGAATCTTGCTATATCTTACATATACCTCAATCTTTCTTACATAAATATTCCTTACATATACCTGAAAACATACTTCAAAAACAGTTAAATTTTATGGAAATCTTTATATATGTCCTACATATACCTGATTATATCTAATAAAGAAAGAAAAGGATGAATAAAAAAAGTAAAGAAATATTCCTAGATAAAGATTTTATTAATCTGAATTCTCTTTACAACAGGCTAAAAATAAAATATTCTGAAACAAGCATAATAAATGCAATGGCAAGGGAAATCCTAATCCCCTTCAGCATCTTCAGCAAAACACTCAGTTCTTTGGAGACTATTGCAAAATACCTTGTTGAGGATAAAGGATTAAGCTTTAACAGGATTGCTGATTTGCTGAACAGGAACAGCAAAACTATCTGGCAGGCATA
>JAHWIL010000117.1 GCA_019322545.1 Candidatus Woesearchaeota archaeon | reverse complement strand
TATTATGAATCTTGTCAATAATATTGCCGTGCCCGTCTCTTGGCTTTTCCCTAAATATCACATAAATATCATTATAATTATTTGAACTGTAAAAAATAACTGCTTTTTCTCCAACAGCACTCTGGGATTCCCTATTCTCAAGCTCATAAAAATACGGCTGTTTGTTTTTTACAAAAAGCCAGTGTGATTTCTCTCCTACAAGCTGCACTGAAAAACTCACAGCAGAGCCTTCTTTTCTCTGAGGTGTTAATTTAATATCACTTGGCGCAGTGACTGCATAGGTTATCTTGTAAAAATATTCATGCTGCATCCTGTCTCCTTTATAGCAGACTTTTCCCATGCATGTTTCGTCTTTTGCGCACGGGCATTGCTTTGGCATTGGAGCGCTTTTTTCTGCCTGTATGCTTCCTATGAACTGGACAAGCCCTGTTGGTGTTTCAATTGCAGCAACAGAATAATCCCCAATCCTATGGAAATCTCTTTCGCAAATCAAAGATGCTAAATAGTCAATGCCAAGATAATTCTGTGAAAAGAATTTGTCAACATCTTCTTTGTATTTTTTCCATGTCTCTCCTTTAAACAGTGCATTTGACAAAGCAGAGTAATCGCTTACTCCCATTATTGCACCAAAAAACTTGGATATTGCTGTTCTTCCTGTCCTGACTTTATTTTCCTCAATGATTTTTTTTGCTTTTGCAGCCATTTCTGGTATGTTTCCTTTGGGGTCTTTGAGCTCTTCTTCTGTATATCTCTTAAAAAAGATTAATTTATCTTCTTCATCACGAGTATAGATGACAATATCCCCTCTTCCTTTGTGTTCTTTTCCCTCTCCTTCTTCATCTTCTACATAAGCATATTTTTTATCAGAATCTGTTACATAAACAATCCATCCGTTTGGGTTTGTTCTTGAATAATAATCAAATTTCCCGCTGCTCTTTGGGTCATAGCCGACAGTAATATCTCCGTTTGCATGATAAGTTGTGTCAGAATAGCGCTTGTTTCCGCTTTCATATAATTCAACATTCTTGTCCCCATTTTTTTTGATTGTTGTTACTTTTTTTCTCTCTCCTGTAACAGGGTCTTTTTCATAGATAATGCTTCTCTGGTCTTCATAATGAGAAGGAATATACTCATTTGGAAAATAACCCTGCTCAGTACGCTTACTATAATATCCTCCGAGAGAAGTGTCATACTGTCCTTTAAAGCCTGCCAGCAGTTCTCCATTTGAATCTCTTATCTCAATATTGCCCTTATCATCCATTGTTGCAGTAACACCAGTGTATGTATTCACTGTTGTTGTTGAAACTATCTTATTTTGCCGGGATATAATCAGGGAATTATGATTGTCAATTTTTGCATTCATCTCGTCATATGTAAATGTTTTTTCACCTACATCATAAGAAAAATCATCTGCATTTATATTTATTTTTTTAAGGTAATCAATTGGAATTTTTTCAAAATGATGGCCTTTTGCATCCCTGCCATTAAAATAAACCGGCTTTCCATTTTCATAATGCTTGTATATATATCCTTTTTTATTAAACTCAAAAACTCCGATAATCTCTTCATCTTTTGTTGCAGTATACTGCGAGGTTTTTATATCCCAGACAACTCCCTGGGCAACAAGGTCTCCGTCTGCATTAAAGACTCCGTTTCTATCCCTTATTATGTTTTCATAAAATATTTTTGGCATTGTTATTTTTGGCTCTCCTGCATCCTGCTGTTTGTTTTTGTTATAATCAATGACAATTTCAACTGTATCAAGCTGGCTTTCTACTCCAATAGGTGTTTTTTCTGGAACAGATGGCTCTTTTGCAGGCTCTTTTGTTCCGTCAACAAAGATTACCTCGTTTTGTGCGCAGACATTTGCAATATTAACTAATAAAAACACTGCAATGATTAGTGAAATTATTTTTTTATTCATCATAATACCTCTGCGCAATAATCATGCCTTATTGTTCTTGCCATTGATTCAACTGCAACCAGGTCATTTGCCAAATCCAATGCATATGTCAGCCATCCTTGGATAGAGCAGGCATAATACCAACCTCCGCTGTCTTTGCATAGTTTATGACACAGTTCAGTCAAAGCAAGATTAAACAACCCAATGGGGTCTGTTATTATTGATTTGATTTTATTTAAAAGCAGGTCAACTGCAGCTGTTGGAGGGAAGATATGGAAAAACTCTCCTGTTACATACTTGCATTTCTGATATCTTAATAATTCATCACATGCCCCTATTGTTGCAACACCAGCAGGAACCTCTTTTTCAAGACAATAGAGATATCTGCATTCCACCTGCCTGTCTTTTTCAAGATTATAGACAATTCCTGGAATGCATACAGTGAGAACAGACAAAAGAAGATTGTCATAAGGATTTGGCTTTGCTTTCTCTCCAAGGAGCGTTCTATAAGAGCCAATATAAGGAATCTTGAAATTTGCATAGGAAGTTAAGACTTTATCATGCCATGCATCTGTTACAAGCGCTGCTTTTCTGCAGGTGATGATATCGCAAATCATTTTAAGACCGAATTTTTCTTTTTTACCTACAATCTCTTTGTTTATGGTAGAAACAGTCCCTGCAGTATTGCAAGTAGTGACTGCAACTGGTTTTGTAGGAGGATATGCCCTTAATACATCTGAAGCTGTTGTTAGAATTCCAAATACCTGTTTAATCTTTTCCCAGATTTCAAGGATTTTGCATGCAAGTCTTCCGTATTTTACAACCTCGTTTAATGCCCCGATTGTTCCATAATATCCTGTTTTAAGCTGGTGCTTTTTGTTGTCAATTTTTTTAACCAATGCATGCCCCTGCTGTCCAAGAGGAAGATTGTAAAAAGGCATTGTGATATTTATTTTCTTTATCTCAGGATATTCAATTGCCTTGTTAAGATATCTTGAAAAAATATTCAGCTCACATTCATAATTAAGAGAGTTAACATCGCCTGCAAACTTCTCAAGCTGAAGGACAAGATAAGGGTCTTTGCTGTCAGCCTGATTATTAATAAGATAATAATCTGCAAGATGTTCTCCTGCACAGGAGCGTATGCTTGTTGAAAGGATTCGCACATTCTTGTTTCCTGATTCAAGGGGAATTTGGAAATACATTCTGTGCCCGATAAGATTTGTTGTCTGCCTGTCAATTGCATCAGGATAGTTCTCAATATCTCCCATGTTCCAGTAATCTGGATAATCCAAATCACCTGCAGTTGCAAGAATCTCAACAAACTCAGTATGTGAAACAACATTGCCTACAAAATCCTCAAAAACAAGTCTTATCGGGGCATTTTTAATATAGCCATTTGCAACAGGACCAATACCATCCCAGACGCATGTCCAGATACCTTCATTTTTTGTGCATCTGTCTGCTTCAACACGCTCTCCAAATTCAGTTGTGATGTCAGTTAAATCAGCAAATCCTCTTATGCCTATATTATCACTTGCTCTTGCCTCAATCCTGATAAAATCCTTGCTCTGCAAATAAGGTTTTTCCTCAGACAAAAGCCCTCCAAGAGAAGTTACTGAAGCATCAATAAATTCAGGCATTTCAGAATCAAAAGCAAGGAAGATTCTGTTTTTCTGCGCAAGCTCAGAACTTGGAAGCTCATTGCCTGCATTGTCAGGAGCATCAACAAGGATGATAGTTCCTTCTTTTTTTACCATAATCTCCCATGTACATTCCCATAAAGTAGAATCATCTTCTGTCTGCTCGCATTTGTCAGCAGGAAGATAGTCATCAAGCAGAGGATTGACATTGATTGCATTCATCCTTATGTTTTCTGCGCTTATCCCGCTTTCTGCTTCTCTTAATTCAACCCTTAAGATATTTTCCTCATTACGAATAACATAGCTCTTTTCATTATAATGCGCAGTTGTGCCGATAAATTCAATATCCGGCGCAATATTATCAACAGAATAAAGTTTTGAGATAGTCTCGCTTGCCATATTGTCATTAACATCTTCTGCAGTTATTGTTATGTCAACAGGCCCGTCAATAGAAACATACATGTTCGCCCAAATACAGTGATGGACATTTGTGTCTCCTATTCTTGAACAGCCTGCCTCAGAAACACCAGCACCTAAATCAGAGAAATCTCCTGCAACCTTTTTCAGCTGTCCTGCTTCTGTAATATCAACAGATATATCAAAATAGGTTTTTACAGAAGGCGCATAATCAGAAACAATATTTCCAATCCTAAAACTCTCTTTGTGAATAACAGGAGCTCCCAAGTCAAAAGAAAACTCAGAGCTCTGGACAACACCCTCATGCCCTAATCTGTCATATGCCTTTACAATAATTACCTGATTTTCATAGGTTCCTGTTTTTGGAATATCTAAATCAAGGGTTCCTGAATATTCAATCTTATTTATATTTGTAATTGTGTCAATAAGCATTGCGCCTGAATAAAATTCAATTCTGTCAATCAGAGAACTTGTCTCTGTATTTCCGTCATTAACAGAAACATCAATCTCAATAATATCATCTCTCTGTCTTGCCCTGTTAATAACTATTGAAGGGGAAGTTTTGTCAACAATGATTTCTGCTGTGTCAGTAAATGTCTGCCCTGCATCTGTTAAAATAACATCAACTGAAAAAACATCTTCTTCAGATGAAAACAAGCCAGATTCCCAGACACATTTATATGAACCTCCGGACGGAGTGCATGAATGGAAATATTCAGGAGAATCAAACTGCGCCTTGACCATGTCTTTTGTAACAGCAGCCCCTCCAAGAGAGGCTTCTACTTCAATTACCCAGCTGTCTCCCAAGCCGTCAAAATAATTGTCTATCTCAGAGCTTCCAGTGCTTTTTGTAACAATCAAACTTCCTGCATAAACATCTGCAGAATAAAAAGGGATAATCAGGACTATCAAAATAATTGCAATTGCCGTGAATTTCAGATGTTTCATTTGTAGTCAGGCTCCAGATATTCCCTATATAATTTTGAATAATAAGATGTCCTTCCAACTTGTTCTAAATCCTCTGCAACACGAATACCAGATACAGCAGGAATGTCGGTTATTGCAGGGCTTATAGCATAAAATACAATCTCATTGCTTGAATAGAGATTATTGGGATTAAGATAAAAATACCTGCTTTCATTACTGAGTTCTGCACCGCCATTTGGAAGCTGTTCAAGTGCAAGAGCATCTATTGTGAAACAATCCTCTGTTCCTAAATCTCCCTTGCCAGGAACCAAGCCAGGTTTTTCATAGCATCTTTCTTCTGCAGGAATAATAACATCTTCATCCAGAATCAGCTCAACATCAACCTCGTAAATGCCGGGAACAAGCCTTACTTCCTGCGATTCATTTCCCATTACAGTTGCTCCAGCTGAAAACTGCTGGTCTCTGTCGCTGATTCTTGTCAGTGTCACAACAGCTGCCTCATTGTCCTGCAGAGAAACCGGCTTTGGATTTAATACCCAGGTTACATCTTTTATATCTTCAACAGGAGACTGTATTCCTGGAGTTATAAAAGTGCGCCACTTGACTTTCTTCTTGCTCTGGATGGTTTTGGCAAGTTTCTTTTTGTCAACAGAGATTTTTATAATTTCAAATTTATTCATCTCAATCCTGATGCCTGTATTTGATTCCTCTATCTTTGGGTCAAGCAGAATTGATGTTGTGAGATAATCATTATGCGCAATCTTCAAAGTTCCGCCATAGCCAACAGGCAGTCTTGTTTTCAGAACACCATATTGGTCTGTTGTTCCGATAAAGCAGTCTTTTCCAAAGCTGAAATATACCTGCGCATCTGCAATACCAGCTGAATCATAGGCATCAGAAACAGCAATTGTGTATTCTGCACTTGTTCTCTGATTTACCTCGCATGCCATGTCATTATCAAAAAATGCAAGCTTTTCTGCAAGAACTTCCTTGTATTCAACTGGCTGGTTGTTTCTTATGTTTGCCTCAAGTGCAAAGATAAAATT
>JAHWIL010000116.1 GCA_019322545.1 Candidatus Woesearchaeota archaeon | reverse complement strand
TCTGTGAGATAGCAGAGCTGTCTTCCGAGTTCGCGGTTTGCTTCATAAGTAGTGTCTTTTCCAAGTTCAAGGCGATAAAACATTGAAATTGTATCTACGATTATAAGTCCAATCTTTTCATTGACAATCTTTCTTAATTTAAGGAAGGTATTTTTCTGTTCCTTAAATGATGTCGGCTTTAGAAATATGATATTTTCAAGTATCTTCTCATAATCTGGAGAAATCTGTTTCAGGCGCTCAACTGAAAAACCTCCTTCTGTATCAATATAGATTATTTTTTTGTTTCTTTCAGATGCTTCAACTGCTGCAAGGATGCATAATGTTGTTTTGCCTGAGCCCCCAGGACCGCAGATTGATGTTATAATGCCTGTTTCATATCCTCCTTCAAGAAAAGAATCTATTAATCCAGAGCCTGTTGATATTCTCATAATCCATCTATTTTTTTTGGTTTTTTAAATTTTGTTAAAATACTAAACTTTTTAAATGGGAATTATATAATTAAGGTAATGAGGAGGGAACACAAGATACTGGTTGCAATATTTTTTAGCATACTCATATTCAGGCTCATTTTTGCATTTCTCGCCCCGAATTATGATTATGAAGCTTATTTTAATATCAGGCAGATAGATAATATTGCAAGGCACGGCCTTCCTATTTATTATGATGAATTAAGTTATGGAGGAAGGACTTTCCTGTTCACTCCTGTTTTTCATTATGTTTTGGCCTTATTCTACTTTATTTCTCCTGTTTTTGCATTAAAGATTTTGCCAAATATCTTTGCCACTTCGCTGGTTTTCATAATTTATCCTATTGCAAAAAAACTGACAAATAATATCAACATCTCTCTGTTTACTGCATTTATCTCTGCTTTTATCCCAATCTATATCATGAATACTGTAAATGCTGTTTCAGTGTATTCTGTTATGATTCCCCTGTTTTTCCTTATGGTTTATTTTTTAATGAACCTGACTAACAAAAAAAACATAAACTATTTTGTTATTCTCATACTAGTCCTTCCGCTAATTCATTTTTCTGCAATACTCTTTGTACTAAGCCTGGTATTTTACCTGATTTTCATAAGAATTGAGCACCTGAAACAAAAAAGAAACGAGCTTGAGGTAATCTTATTTGCAATATTTTTCATTGCGTGGCTGTATTTTTTAATCTTTAAAAATGCCCTTCTCTTCCACGGGCCTGCAGTAATATGGAGAAATGTCCCTTCCCAAATTATTTCAGTTTATTTTGGAAATGTCAGTTTGCTTGAGTCCCTTCTAAAAATAGGCTTTATTTCTTTTGTTTCAGGAATCTATGTTGTTTATAGATATGCTTTCAGGGAAAAAGACAAGAACATATATCTTTTGATAGGCATTGTTCTTTCTATTGTGCTTTTAATCTGGGGAAGAATGATACAGCCGGCTGTTGGCCTGATGTTCCTTGGCGTTACCCTAACTCTGCTGTTTTCAAGATTTTTTAAACTATTTTTCAGAAAGCTGTCCAAAACAAAATTTGCTGATTATAAAAAACACATTTTTATTGCATTTATAGTCTTATTTATCATAACTTCTGTTATTCCCTCGTTTTATTATACAAAAGAACAAATCTCATCTGCACCTTCAGAAAATGTAATTGAAGCATTTGAGTGGATTTATCAGAATTCAAACAAAAACGATACAATCCTTGCAACTGTTTCAGAAGGCTATGCCATCAATTTCATTGCAAAACGAAAAAATATTGCAGACAATAATTTTTTGCTTATTAAGGACGTTTCCCAGAAGATTGAAGATGTCCATACTCTCTATAAAACTCTGTACAAGATAGACGCCATAAGGCTATTGAATAAATATGGGGCAAGATATATCGTTTTTTCAAAAGAAGCTGAAAATCAGTTTAATATTGAGTGGATAAAATATATCAACCTGAATGAGGATTGTTTTGATCTTGCTTATGCAAAGGAAGACATCCAGGTTTATGAATCGCTCTGCGAGGTGGAGGAATGAGGCTGACAAACAAAAAAGTTCTTGTGTATTCTATCTTGTTAACTGTAATTGTCCTTTCAATCATCCCTCTAATCCGGGTTGTTTATTTTGATTCAATCTTATCTGGGAGCGAACCGTATTATCATGCAAGAATGGCTAATTATGTGATGGACCATGGAGTTCCTAAAACAGACCCTCTTGTTGACAGGCCTTATCTTTTTCAGCCGTATCATCTTATCCTTGGAGCCGCATCAAAAATTATTGGAATATACTCTGCTTCTTTGATTATTCCTTATTTGTTTGGCCTGGCATCTGTTATTTTTCTTTATTTTATTTTCAAGCAATTTAATTTCAGGCCCCTGAAAACCTTTTTGATATTTCTGATATTGATTCTTTCTCCTGTTTTTATATATACATTTTCCATGTCAACACCTTATTGCATTTCTGCATTTCTTCTGATTTTAGGATTCTATCTATTCAAAAAGGAAAAGAAAACAGCTTCCATAGCCATTTTCTCAGCAGCGGTTTTATTCAGCATATTCAATCTTTTAGTGGGCATTGCAATTTTATCTATTTTTTCAATACATGCAAAAAACAAGAGAAAAATATTTTATCCTGTTCTTGCCTGCATGATAATAGTGGCTTTAATTTTTTATGCTCCTTTTATTTACTTTCACCAATTGCCTGAGATGATTAACATAAATGGAAGTATGATAATCATGTTTGTCTCTGAGCTTGGTGGCGAACTTGGATTCAACATGTTTAATATTCTTTTAGCACTTCTCGGAATGTATCTTATATGGAAGACAAAGAAGCAGATTTTTCCGTATTCCCTGCTTGCTTTGTCTGTCTTGCTATTTTTTTATTTTAACCAGATAGGGATATACCTCAATATCATCTTTGCAGTTTTTGCAGGATGCGGATTCTACGGCCTTATGAAGATGAAATGGACATTGAAACTAATAAAAAAACTTACTGCTTTTGTTTTAATTTTAAGCCTTCTCTTTTCAGCAGGATTCTACATTTCAAGAACAGCAAAATCCATGCCCGATGAACAAATAATCGGGAGTTTGAAATGGCTGAGAGATGGGACAAATAAAGAAGATACCATTTTTTCTCATTACAATAATGGCTTTTGGATTGAAGCTGTAAGCCAGAGACAGGTTATTCTTGATGATTATTATACCTATATCAATTCTGCAGATATGAAGTTCAATAATTCTAACGAATTGTTTTATTCAAGAAATCTGGATAATACCATTGAATTTCTTGATAAGCATGGAATCAAGTATATCTTTATTACTCCTGAGATGAAGGAAGGGCTTGTCTGGAACAAGGAGCAGGAAGGGCTGCTATTCTTATTTAGAAACGAAAAAACATTTAAACGAGTTTATAATGAAGATGGCATTGAGATTTGGCAATATAAATTAGTGAAAAAAAGCTAAAAGATGAATTTTGAAGTTTTATTAATGGGGGTTGTTGCTTATATTGGCTTGTTTACAGCAATATTTTTTCTAGCGACAGTCTTTGAAAATCTTCCAAAATTAAAAAATCCGCCATTGAAGAGATTTCCGACTGTTACAGTAGTAGTCCCGGCATACAATGAAAAGAAAACCATTACAAGAACAGTAAAATCCCTGCTTAGATTGGATTATCCTAAAAACAGAATTAACATAATTGTTGTTGATGACGGAAGCACTGATAACACTTATGCACTTGCAAAAAAAATAAAGGCAAAGAACCTTAGAGTTTATGCAAAAAAGAACGGTGGAAAAGCATCTGCACTTAATTTTGCCCTAAAGAGATGCAGAACAGAATTTTTTGGGGCGCTTGATGCAGACTCTTTTGTAAAACCAAGTTCCCTGAAAAAAATGCTTGGTTATTTTGATGAATATCCTCATGTCATGTCTGTCACACCCTCTTTAAAAGTATGGAAACCAAAGAAATTTTTTCAGAAGATACAGGCAGTTGAATATCTTATTGGAATATTCCTGAGAAAAACTTTTGCTCTTTTAGGCGGGATTCATGTTACTCCTGGCCCATTCTCAATTTATAGAAGGTCTTTTTTTGAAAAATACGGGGAGTATGATGAAGACAACCTGACTGAAGACATTGAAGTTGCCTTGAGAATACAACATCTTGGATATGAGATAGACAATTCAATAGATGCAGAGGTTTTTACAGTTGCTCCCACTCATTTCATTCCCCTCTTCAAACAAAGATTGAGATGGTATGTTGGATTCATGAACAATGTCTGGAAATATAAGTCTCTTTTTAACTTAAAAAACAATCTTGGAATGTTTCTGCTGCCGCTTTCATTCATATCTGTCGGGCTCGTGGTAGTTACTATGATTTATGCGCTTTTCAAATTCTTTAGTGTAGCTTTTTCCTCATTCTTGAATTTAGCATCTATTTATTTTGATTTTATTAAGATGGTTAATCTCAAGTTTGATGTGTTTTCATTAAATTTTGACGGCCTTACACTTTTGATGATTGCAGCGATTATGCTTGGAATACTGATTGTTATCTCTGCAAAAAAATTTTCAAAAGAAAGCCAAAAGATAAAATATTTATATTTGATGTATATTATCTTTTACTGGCTGCTTTTTGGTCTCTGGTGGTTAGCTGCATTTTTATGCAAAATAATACGAAAAAAACTGAAATGGGGAAAGAAATATGGATAGAAAACGAATATCAAAAACCAAATATGTTGCAGTTTTTGCAACTACCACTCTTATTTTTATAATAGGCATGTATTTAGGGAACCTGATAAGCACAGAGAAGATAAACCGGCTGACAGATATTGAACAGGAGATTAAAACAAAAACCATGGATATGGAGCTTCAATTTCTTCTGCTTTCAGAAGACCCGTGCTCTATAAGTGATTTTACAAAACTTTCTGATGAGCTCTATCAGATAGGAAAGAAACTAAGCTACATGGAGACTCAGCTTGGGATGGATGACGAAAATGTTATCAGGTTAAAGGATTATTATTCACTCCTTGAAATAAGGCACTGGTTATTTTTTAAGAAAGTAAAGGAGCAGTGCAGCAGGGACATTGATTTTATACTTTACTTTTATTCTGCAGATAACTGCAATGACTGTGAACAGCAGGGTTATATCTTAACCTACTTGAGAAAAAACAACCCCAGCCTGAAAGTTTATTCATTTGATATAAACCTTAAGAATTTTGCATTGGACACTATAAAAGGAAAATATGATATTGTGAAAACCCCTTCTATCGTTATAAATGATGAATTATATACTGGTTTTATTTCAAAAGACAAGCTGGAAACACTGATATAATCTACTTTCTTTTTTTTATTTTTATCATGTCTCCGATTGTAAGACTTTCTTCTGATTTAGTTAAAACTAAATCTTTTTTTTCCAAATACTCAGTAATCAGCTTTATGTCAAGGATTTTTTCAAGTTTCCCGGCAAGGCTTAATGAAGGAGTAAACTCCCCGGTTTCAAGTTTGTGTACAACAGATTCTTTTTCCTTTATTTTTTCAGCAAATTCCTTTTGTTTAAGCCCTAAATTCTCCCGTGATTTTCTTATTATTTTTGAGAAGTCAGGAATTATTGTCCTGATTATTTCAGGCTCTGGCTCTTTTTCTATTGTTTTTTTCTTTATAGCTGGAGCCAGCGGTCTTGCAGAAGCAATTATTTTTCCGAATTTTCCGCATTTTTTGCAGATATTCAGTCTCGAGCCCTCTACCTCTGCAACAAAAAGCTGTTCATCTGAACCGCACAT
>JAHWIL010000115.1 GCA_019322545.1 Candidatus Woesearchaeota archaeon | reverse complement strand
TATATTGCATATTCTTTTCCAGCAATAAAAAGCGGAAAAGAAGTTGATGGACTCAAGCTTGAATTCAGAAAAGGAAAAGTTGTAAAAGCAACAGCAAGAAAAAACCAAAACCTTCTTAGAGAACTGATTAACATTGACGCTGGAGCAAAATATATAGGCGAGTTTGGAATTGGCATGAACTATAATATCAGGAAGTTCATAAAACAAATTTTATTTGATGAAAAAATCAATGGAACAATTCATCTTGCCCTGGGAATGGCATACAAGGAAGGCGGCGGCAAAAACGAATCTGCCCTGCACTGGGATATGATAAAAGACCTAAGAAAAGACGGCGCAATTTATATTGACGGCAAATGCATCCAGAAAAACGGGAAGTTTACTTTTAAATTATAATTAATTTCTTCTTGTAGCAAAATATGTAATTATTACTATAAAAATGATACATGCTGCAGAAAACTGGACAAAATAGAATTTGTATAAGTGTGTAAAGAATAAGACTATTCCAAAAGCAATTATTCCAAGTGAAATGAATTTATGCCCGCGTATGAAATGCCTTTCCATCACAGAAAGATGAGAAAATAAGTATATGCTTAATCCAGCCAATGAAGCTATTAAAGTAACAATTCTTAAAAATAAATCTCCTGTTATCACATTTATAACCAAGGGAATTGATAAAATTAAAAAGTATACTCCAAGATATTCAGATAATATGTCTCCTAATTTCATATGTTTCCTGAATACATCTATCTTCTTTTTGGAGACTGCTTCAGATGCATTGGCAAAAACTAATGTAGAATATAAAAATCCAAAAACACTGATAATCAAAAAAGCAATTGGAATTTTAATAGAAATATCATATGCACTAAATTTTGTCAACAACAAACCAGTAAAGAATACTACTACTGCAGTCATAAAAGCAGTGAATGCCACATTTGTCTGAACCTGAGTTTGGTAAATTCCAAGGTCCTCTTTTTTGTAGGTCATTGGTATTCAAGTAATTAGTATTTGTATATAAACATTTTGGATGTTAATCTTTGATTATCTTTAATTTCTTATCAACTTTTGTCAAAATCTCTGGCTGGTTTTCTTTTATCAAGATTGTATCTTCAACTCGTATTCCTAATTTGTTTTTGAAATATAATCCCGGCTCAATTGTTATGACATCTCCTTTTTTTAAAATAGCTCTTCCTCTTGGCTTCAAACTGGGCGCCTGATGAATCTTCCTGCCAACACCATGCCCTGTTCCATGCACAAAGTGTTTCCAGTAATCCCACAAAACAGCCCTGGCAACCAAATCAATGTTTGCAGCATACTCTCCTGCACAAGCATATCTCATTGCAGTTTCCTGTGCCAGCAAAACAAGATTATACAATCTTTTTTCTTTTTTTGATGGTGTTCCAATGTAAACAGTTCTTGTCATGTCAGAACAAATTCCCCTATACTTTACTCCAAAATCAATAACAAGAAATCCTTTTCCTAATTTTGTCTTCTTTGCCTTGTGGTGTATCTCTGCTGCATTTTTTCCAAATGCAACAATCGGCTTGAATGCAAGCCTGCATTTATTTTGGCAAGTCTCTTTTTTCAAAAAATTATAAACATCAAGCTCTGTTTTAAATGACTTGTTTTCAAGCTCCCTGATTGTTTTTTTAATTATTCCAGAAGCAATAGAACAGGATTTTCTTGAATATTTGAGACTCATTTTGACACTTTTCTTTTGTTTTTATTATCAAGAGAATTACTCTTCTGGATATGCTTGTTTAATAAGCATATTTTTTGTTTTTATCTTTTTCCTTATTGGCTTAAGTAATATTTTTATCTCTCTTGCCACTGCTCTTTTCAAATCCTGAGGATGGATTTTTTTCCCAACAAAATCTTTTTCAAGTGAATCATACGCCTTATATCCTATATTTCCTCCAAATTTTTCAGACCTTTCAATTACAAATTCTCCATTATTGTCATGTTTGATGACCATTATTATATATTTGACAAATGCAAGAATTCCATTCTCTTCAACAACCCCTTCTGGGCAGAATGCATTATTAATCTTGGTTTTTATTTCTGATTCTGAATCTATTAAATCAATTTTTGAGGTTTTTATAGAAGCACTCATCTTTGCTCCGGCAGTTAAAGCTGGAATCATTGGAGTCATAATCTCAATTCTTCTTTTATAGTTCATTTTTGGAAGGTATTTTCTTGCAAACATTAAAATTTTCCTTTGGTCAAGCCCCCCATATTGGATATCTACTTTGAGATATTCTTCATCTAATGCCTGCATTAT
>JAHWIL010000114.1 GCA_019322545.1 Candidatus Woesearchaeota archaeon | reverse complement strand
GTATTGCTGAATATTCCTCTGTTTTTCTTGCAATCATTCTTTCCATGAATAATTTCTGAGAGATAATCCCTATAACAAGAGAGCGGATGCTCCATGTTCCTGGGACTGTTGCATAACAGCTTATATCAAGAACAGTGACTTTTCCTGGAGAGATTAGTTCTCTGATAGATGTTGCTTTTTCAGAAAACAAACCCCATTCATTTGTTTTGAGAAACTGGTTTTCAACCAAATCCCTTGTTTTTATCTCGCTTTTTGTGTCAGCACAGACAGCGTTGATTATGTCTTCCATTGAAAAGCCCTTTTTTTCCTTTCTTAACCTGTTTATTATGCGCTCAATGAGAACCCCTGCCTCTGAATTTATTTCAAAATCAAAGGTCATGCACCAGTCAGAGGGTGCAAGCTCGCTTGGCTTAAGTGAAAAAGGAAAATCAGTTGGAACTCCTTTTTTTCTGAATTTATCAAAAAACCCTGCCGTAGTGTATATCTGAACATCAAGCCCTGCGCCTTCAAGACCCCACTTTTTCAGGATTTACCTGTCTTTTATATTTGGATATTTCATTGTCCAGAAAATGCCCATTGTATCAAATATTATCACAGAGAGATTTTCCGCTGTTTCCTTTGGAAGGTTTGAGATTCCCTCTGCAATAACACCAAGAGAATAAGATTTTCCGCTGCCGCGCTTTCCAACAACAAAAACAACATGAGACCTGTTAACATCAAGGTATATCGAGCTTGATAATGAAGTTGTCTGCCCCATTTTCACGTAATGTTTTCCAAGAAAAACTGTTCCCCTCAAATTAAATTTTACCCTATCAGCCTCACTTCTCCCGATGATAATTTCATACATATTATTTGTAATATATGGGAAGAATATAAACCTTTTCATTGAATTTTGGGGGTGAATAAAAATAAAAAACTTTAAAAATCAGGTTCTGATTACTGGGTGAAAGGAGATGTTGATGGCAAAAAAAAGAAAAAAGAAAACAATAACCAGCAAAACGAAAAAGGGAAAGAAAGATAAATCGAGAAAAAGAGCAAAAAATACATTCAAACTGGTTATAATCTCTTTGATAATCATAATTGCAGCAATAGTTCTTATTATACTTTTTTATCCGCAACAGCAAAAGACTGCTGCTATAGTCAATGGAAAAATCATTACTGAAGATTATCTTAATAAAAGAATGGAGCTTTTTAAATTCCAGATAGGTTTTGAGGATATTTCAATTTCAGAAAAAGACATGCTTAAACAGATGATAGATGAGCAGCTTCTTCTTCTCGAAGCAGAAAAAAAAGGCATATCTGCTGACAAAGATGAAGCAAAAGCTCTGGTTGAACTTTCAATTGAAAATAGCTTTATGACAAAGGACAGTTTTGAAAAAATCCTAAAAGCAAATGGGCTTAGTTTATCTGATTTAGTCGTATATTATGAAAACAGGCTTACTGGTGCTGCCTTGCTGGACCATGTGCTTCCTACAAATATCGAAGTAACAGAACAAGAGATTAAGGAATATTATGATAATAACCTTGATTTATTTTCTACAAACTCAGGAGAAATGCGCGCCAGGCATATCCTTGTGCAGTCAGAACAAGCTGCAGAAGATATACTGAATAAACTAAATTCAGGAAAGGACTTTGCAGAGCTTGCAGCAAAATATTCCAAGTGTCCAAGCGCTTCAAAAGGAGGAGAACTTGGTTTTTTCAGCAGAGGACAGATGGTAAGTGAATTCGAAGATGCAGCATTTTCTCTGAGAGTAAATGAATTATCAAGACCAGTTCAGACAGAGTTTGGATGGCATGTTATACAAAGAGAGCCGAATACTGTTTATCTCAGCGAAGCAATAGAGAGTATTAGTGGAAAGCTGTTATTGGAAAAACAAAAAGAGCAGGTTACTATTTATATTGACGGCCTGAAAGAAACAGCAGATATCTTCAATTATCTTGAAGAATCAGAAGAAAAAATAGTGACAATAATAGAAGAATAAAAAATTTATAAGTCTCCTGCTGTAATTAGCTTTACTCTTGTTTCAGTGCGCATTCTGTTGTCCATTGCAACAAGGCATTTAATGTAGGATTTTTCTGCAATCTCAACAAGATGCCTGTCAATTACACCGTCAAATACAACTGCATATACGCTTCCTGAAGCTAAACTTTTTACTGTTGATGCAAGTTCTGTTATTGGAACTTTTCCAAGAATATTCAGTTTATCATCAAGGATATATGCTCCCCTTGTGCCAATCAAATCCTCAAGCATTCCCTTAAATTTCTTTTTTTCCTCTTCAGGCACATACCTTGTTTTTTTATGATGGTATCTTGCCTGCTGAGGTCTTGATTGTGAATAAGCTGGCTTTTTATATCCATTTGTTTTCTCATGCTCTTTTGAAAACTCCATTTTTGCCTGCTCTGCTGTCACTTTTCCCCGGAGCGCTTTGTGAATTTCCTTTTTGGTCAGCTCTTCAACTTCCTTTCCATCAGGAGCTCTTGCAACATGGTCAAGTTCAGCAACAGATGTTAATTCTTTTATAATTAGATTGCCTCCTCTGTCTCCATCAACAAAAGCAGTAAGTATCTTCTTTCTGCTTAATTCCTTTATTGTTTCAGGACAGCTTGTTCCATTCATTGCAATTGCATTTTTAATTCCATGCTTTAAAAGATTAAGAACATCTGCTCTTCCTTCAACAACTGTGATTTCATCGCTTTCGTCAATTGCAGGGCCTGCTGCCAGCCTGTCTTTTCCATACTGCTGTACTTCCATCATTCTTACAGAATAAGCAACTTCGTCGGCAAGTTCCTGGCTGTCAGGCAGGGTTTTTTCTGTCATCTGCTTTAAGAGCTCCTTTGCACGCTCAATAACATATTTTCTTTTGCTTACTCTTACATCTTCAATATTTTCACATCCTATCTTTGCATTACATGGGCCTATTCTTTGGATAATCTCCAAAGCAGCTGCTACGATAGCTGTTTCAGCTT
>JAHWIL010000113.1 GCA_019322545.1 Candidatus Woesearchaeota archaeon | reverse complement strand
GGAATTTCTCCCGGCTGTTTTGTTCACAGAAGAAATTAAAAAAGAATCTGGATATCCCCAGATAGAAAGATTCATAGAGCCAAAAGAAAAATATCTTTTGTTAAAGATAGGCGCGGATTTTAACCCGGAAGAGGAAATCTGCGACAATGATATTGATGACAATGGAAATAAAGATATTGACTGCAAAGACTCTTATTGCGCTGAAAAACTTGTCTGCAGAAAAGAGACTCCAAACAAGCTTGACTTATTTGTAATGTCCCAGTGCCCTTATGGAACAATGGCACTTGATGCAATGCAGGAAGTTCTTGAAAATCTTGGAGACATTGATTTTGACGTGCATTTTATAGCAAGCGAGAATCCAGACGGAACTTTCAATTCACTGCACGGGCAGCCTGAGGTTGATGAAAATATAAGGGAATTGTGCGCAAAAAAATACTATGGTGTTGATTACAAATACATGGATTATATCTGGTGCAGAAACAAGGATATAATGAGTCCTGAATGGAAAAATTGTGCATTCAAGGCAGGCATATCAACTGACAAGATTGAGGCATGTTCTAAGGGAAAAGAAGGAAAAGAGCTTCTGAGCGAGGATATAAAACTTGCACAGGCACTTGGAATCGGAGCATCACCATCCTGGCTTGCAAATAACAGATATTCTTTCAGCGGAATAAATGCTGAAATAGTAAGAGAAAACCTATGCAGCCACAATCCTAATCTGGCTGGGTGCGACACAACACTAAGCGCAACACAGGCAGAAGGCGGACAGTGCTGAATTTCTTTTTTATTTTTTTATAATTTTTGTTCTAATCCTTCATAAGCCATAATGATTTTTCTTGGGTCTTCCTGGTTAAATTCTATAGCTCTCTGGCGCAATTCACTTAATTTAAAATCATCCCTCTTAGGTTCATGGTGTCCAAGAACAACAGTCCTGATATTGGCGGCAGCAGCATTCTTTATCGCCCATTCAAATGTGCTGTGTCCCCAGTCAAACTTAGGCAATTTAGCGTCATTATATTCTTCTGGAGTAT
This sequence comes from Candidatus Woesearchaeota archaeon, assembly GCA_019322545.1. Lineage (GTDB taxonomy): Archaea > Nanobdellota > Nanobdellia > Woesearchaeales > JAHWIL01 > JAHWIL01. The sequence goes on along the minus strand of JAHWIL010000113.1, from coordinate 2,127 downwards.
ACTGCGAATCATAGTATAGTATATCAGCCCCTCTGGCAATTTTAATTAACCTTGGGTCAGGGCTGTCTTTATGTTCTGTATCTGTTGCAATAACAAATTTCTTCTCACCTACTTCTATAGCATAGGCGAAAACAGAATCAGGGTGCGTTAATTCCTGATATGTTACTTTTGCATTGCCTATATCTAAAGCACGAGAAGTTAATCTGCCTAATTCATCATATTCTTTTTCACAGGCTAAATCATGCCATTCAACAGGAAAATTTGGATATTGCTGCTGCCCGGATAAAACATCTGATAATTGTTTTCTTGCATCTTTTTTTCCGTAAAAGTGAATCTTTACTTTATCCATAAAAGAAGGTCCAAAAAAAGGAAATCCCTGCAAATGGTCCCAGTGATAATGTGTAAAAAACAAATGTATGTCTTTTTCTGTTTCTTTGTTGGAATTCAGGGGATTCAAATTCCCGTCTCCAAATAATCTTCCCAGCAAGGCATCTCCAAGCGCTCTTGCGCCTGTTCCTGCATCAATCATTATCAAGGGAGAGTCTCTTGCCTGAATTTCTATGCAGGTCGTGTTTCCTCCATAGGTGCCGGACAGATGCAAGGGCAAATTCTCAAGATATTCTTTAATCTTTTTTTTAGTTGTATTATGAACCTCTGTGGCTATCTTAGGTTCAAATAGTTTTTCAGTGCCCCCTTCTGTTATAATCTGCTCAATTAATGCCTGTTCTTTCTCTCTAATCTGCTCTGTTGTTAATGGAGCAGGTATGCTTCCTCTAACACCCCAGTATTTTATTATCATATTGTCTTCAGCCATGTAAACCACCATTATCCCAGAAGACTCCTTTATTTTTAAATTTTATCAAAACAACTGAAAATCAAAGAGTTTTTCAGAGTTCCGGAAACCTTCAATTTCCGAAATGTTTATATACTATAACATTCTATAGGTTGCTATGGCAACTACAATACAGATAAGCGAAAAACTGCAAAAGGAATTGTTCCAAAGAAAAATGTTTGACAGAGAGAGTTATGAAGAGATAATCTGGGATTTGATAGAAGACACAAAAGAATTATCTGAAGAGACAAAGAGAAACATAGTAAAATCCCGTGAAGATATCAAAAAGGGAAGAGTTAAAACTCTTAAACAGATAGAAAAAGAGATAGGGTTATAATGTCCTTAAAAATTTCAAAGAAATTTTTGGGACACAAAAATCAAGGTGATTTTTAGTGTATAAAATTCTCTTTACTCAAACAGCTGAAAAGCAATTTAAGAAACTTAAAAAAGAAATTCAAATAAGGATTGGAAATGCGTTGAGGCGTATACAATTAAGGCCTTATTCTTATGTTAAAAGGCTTGTTGGAGTCCCTTATTTCTGTTTGAGGATAGGAGAATACAGGATAATTCTTGATATAAAAGAAAATAATTTAATAATATATGTTATATCTCTTGGGCATAGGAGGAATATCTACAAATAAAATGTTCATACATAACCTAAATCCTGTCCTTGCAAAACTCGGCCCTTTTGAAATCAGGTGGTATGGAGTAATCTTTGCCCTGGGTTTTATAATTGCATTTCTTGTTTTGCTCAAGACAGCTGAAAAAAAGAAGCTTCTTAATTTTAAAAAAGATGATGCATATTCTCTGCTATTATACCTTTTAATTGGAATCATAATCTTCTCAAGATTGTTTGAAATAATATTCTATAATTTAGGCTATTACATAAACCATCCTCTTGAAGTATTTGCTGTCTGGCACGGGGGACTGTCATTCCACGGCGGGCTGGTCGGGGCAGTAATTGTGGCATTGGTTTTTGCAAAAAAGAAAAAAGTAAGATTCTATGATTTGGCTGATTTGCTTTCAATACCTGCTGCAATAGGGCTTGCATTTGGAAGAATTGGCAATTTTATTAACGGAGAGCTTTGGGGCACAGTAACAAATCTGCCCTGGTGTGTTAAATTCAAGGGTGCAGAAGGATGCCGCCATCCGTCCCAGTTGTATGAATCTGCAAAAAACTTCATTGTCTTCTTTGTTTTGCTTGCATTAAACAAAAAACAGCGAAAGCCGGGGTTTATTTTCTGGCACTTCATACTTCTCTATGGAATTGGAAGATTTCTGACAGATTTCTACAG
>JAHWIL010000112.1 GCA_019322545.1 Candidatus Woesearchaeota archaeon | reverse complement strand
CGGGCCGGCAAGAGTTCCTTTGGTAAATTTATAGACAAGAAAAGTAAGAATGCTGAGGTTTGGAAAATGAAACCTTATTTTGATGAGATTGAAAAGAAGATTAAACACGCTTATGATGTTGCAAGCAGCGCAAGAAAAAAAGGATATGACCCTGAAGATAAGGTTGATATTCCTGTTGCGCGTAACATGGCTGAGAGAGTTATTGGGCTTGTGTCAGCTGTAGCGCCCCAGATTATCAATACAAACATATCAAAAAGAATCAGTGAACTTGAAAAGAAATATGGAATTCTTGACTGGAGAGTTTCACTTATCATCGCAAAAGAGGTTGCAAAAGAAAAATTCTGCAAATTTAAGGATTCCAAAGAGGCATTTGAAGTGGGTGTGAGAGTTGGTTTTGCATACCACACTCTTGGAACAGTTGCGTCCCCTCTTGAAGGGTTTTCTGAAATCAAGATAAAACAGAGAAAAGACGGCAAGGATTACATTGCTCTTTATTTTTCAGGGCCAATCAGAAGCGCAGGAGGAACAGGCGCCTCTGTTTGTGTTATCCTTGCAGATTATGTAAGAAAGACTCTCGGCTACGGGCTTTATGACCCTACAGAAGAAGAGATTCAGAGAATGGTTGCTGAGGTTTACGATTACCATGACAGAATTACAAATCTTCAATACCTTCCGAGTGAAAAAGAAATAGAGTTTCTGGTTAAAAGCCTTCCGATGCAGATTACAGGCAGCCCGTCTGAAAAGATAGAAGTTTCAAGATACAAGGATTTGGAGAGAATTGAAACCAACAGGATAAGAAACGGGCCATGCCTTGTTATCGGGGAATGCCTTGCGCAAAAAGCCCCAAAATTATGGAAACAATTAAGCAAATGGGGAAAGGAATTTGATTTAGAAAACTGGAATTTTTTAGAGGAATTTTTAAAAATACAGCGAAGCATCAAAGCAAAAAAGAAAGTAGAAGAGAAAAAAGAAAAAATTTCTCCTGATTATACTTATATCAAGGACCTTGTTGCAGGAAGGCCTGTTCTGACACACCCTTTGCGTGCAGGCGGGTTTCGCCTGAGATTCGGGCGCTCCAGAATGTCAGGATTTTCTTCTGATGCTGTCCATCCTGCCACCATGCGCATTTTGAATGATTATATAGCAATAGGAACCCAGTTGAAGATTGAGAGGCCCGGGAAAGCAACTGTCTTGAGTGTATGCGATTCTATTGAGGGGCCGATTGTAAGGCTGAAGAATGGAAATGTTCTGAGGATTGAGAATGAGTCCCAGGCAAAAGAAAATTTTAGTGAAATTGAAAAGATTTTATTTCTTGGAGATATTCTCATTAATTACGGTGATTTCTTTAACAGGGCGCATATCCTTGTTCCTCCTGGCTATTGTGAAGAATGGTGGGTGCAGGAATTAGAGAAAGCTGTTGTTGATATGTTTGGAAATCTTGATTTAAACAAGCTTGCAGAACTTCTGGAATCCTCAAAAGAAGAGCTGGAGACTCTTCTGGATAACCCGACTAATACAATTATATCAGCAGATTTTGCAATTAACCTCTCAAAAAAATTAAACATCCCTTTGCACCCGCGCTATGTTTACCATTGGAATATTCTTAGTGAAGAAGAATTTAATAAACTGATTGATTGGCTTAAAAAAAGCACTATTGACAGAAAAGACAACAGAGTTTTGAAAATAATCCTTCCATTGGATGAGAGAAAAGAGCTGCTTGAAAAGATAGGGCTTCCCCATATAGTCATTAATAAGGAATTTGCAGTCATTGAAAAAAACCATGCACGGGGATTTGCTGCAAATCTCGGAATCTCAGAAGAACTTAAACTGCCAGAATTCAATTCCAGTGTACTTGATACGATTAATTCCTCTGCAGGAATCAAAATTCGCGACAAGTCAGGATTGTTTATCGGCGCAAGGATGGGCCGTCCTGAGAAAGCAAAGATGAGAAAACTGACTGGTTCGCCCCATGTGTTGTTTCCTGTTGGAGACCAGGGCGGAAAATTAAGAAGCTTTCAGTCTTCACTTGAAGCAGGTTTTGTCAAATCAGATTTCCCGGTTTATTTTTGTCCTGCATGCAAACAAGAAACAGTATTTAGAATATGCGAGGCTTGCGGAAAGAAAACAAAAAGAAAATATTTCTGCAAGGGGTGCAATAAACTTATTGACACTCCAAAATGCAAAACACATACAGACTACGATTGCTTTGCTTATACTAACAGAGATATTGACATCAAATATTATTTTGACAAGATGTTCAAAAACCTGAAAAATAAACAACGCCCTGCTCTGATTAAAGGAGTAAGAGGCACATCAAATAAATCACATATTCCTGAACATTTATTAAAGGGGATTTTAAGGGCAAGACACAAGATTCATGTTAATAAAGACGGAACAACTAGATATGACATGACTCAGATGGGGATAACTCATTTT
>JAHWIL010000111.1 GCA_019322545.1 Candidatus Woesearchaeota archaeon | reverse complement strand
TTCATCTCCTCCTCCTGCAAACTTCAATACATTTCTTGCAATCACAATAAGTACTCGCATGCTTATCAATCAACTTCAGCATCGGAACAATTGTTTTTTTATTTAAAGAATAAATCCTCTCTTTTCCTTTTGTTTTGCAGTCAACAAAACGGCAGTCTTTCAGAATCTTTAAATTGTGTGATACCTTGCTCTGCTCCTCATTAAGTTTTCTGCAGATTTCACTGACACTCATGTCTTTAGCCATAAGAGCTTCAACTATCTTCATTCTTGTCTTATTGCTGATTGTTTCAAAAAAGGCATTAAATGATTTACATTTCATATGAATTATATTTCATATGTTAATATATAAATTTTTTGGTTATAGTTGGTTATAGAAAGATATTTAAATCAAATTCTTATTTAAAACATCATGCTAAAAATCTATAATACATTAACAAGAAAAAAAGAGATATTCAAATCACTAAAGCCAAAACAGGCAGGCATGTATGTCTGCGGACCTACTGTTTATGATTATGCGCATATAGGCAATTTCAGGGCATACCTGTGCGCAGATATTCTCAGGAGATATCTGGAATACAAGGGATATAAAATAAAACAAATCATGAACCTTACAGATGTAGAAGACAAGACAATCAAGCGTTCGCAGGAGAAGAAACTCCCATTAAAGAAATTCACAGAAAAATACATCAGGGCGTTTTTTGAAGATTTAAAAGCATTGAATATAGAACTGCCGGATAAATTCCCAAAAGCAACAGAGCATATAAAAGAGATTGTTGAAGCAGTTAAAAAATTAAAGAAAAAAGGATTTGCATACAAGGCAGAAGATAATTCAACTTATTTTGATATTTCTAAATTCAAAAATTATGGACAGCTCGCAAAAATAAAACTAAAAGGCTTAAAAGCAGGTGCAAGAGTTTCTCAGGACGAATATGAAAAAGAAAAAGCAAATGATTTTGCATTATGGAAAGCATGGACAAAAGGCGATGGGAGGGTTTTCTGGGAAACTGGTCTCGGAAAAGGGCGCCCTGGCTGGCATATAGAATGTTCTGTAATGGCAACTAAATATCTTGGACAGCCGTTTGATCTCCATACTGGAGGAACAGATTTAATCTTTCCGCATCATGAAAATGAGATAGCGCAGGCAGAGGCAGCACAAGGAAAACCATTTGTGAAATACTGGTTTCATAATGAGTGGCTTCTTGTAGAAGGAAAAAAGATGTCAAAAAGCTACAATAATTTCTATACTTTAAGGGATTTAATTGAAAAGGAATACTCGCCAAAAGCAATAAGATATGTTCTCATAGGAACCCATTACAGGCAGAAATTTAATTTTACATTCAAGGAGCTTGAAACAGCAAAAAAAACAATCCAGCGCCTGAATGATTTTATGTCAAGATTAAAACAGGCAAATGCCCGACAATCAACCAGCCCAGATAAATTAATCCAAAACGCAAAAAAACAGTTTGAATCTGCAATGGATGATGATTTAAACATTGCAAAAGCACTTTCAGCTGTCTTTGATTTTATGCGCGAAGTCAATAAATTAAATCTTAATAAATCAGATGCAAAAAAAGTTCTTGGTCTGATGAATTCATTTGACAAAATTCTCGGAGTTCTTGAAACAAAAGAAAAAAAGCTTCCAAAGGAACTGCTGGATTTAATAAAAAAAAGGGAATTGGCAAGAAAAAACAAAGACTACAAAACAGCAGACAAGATAAGAGATAAACTTAGAGGGAAGGGTATTTTTTTAGAGGATAGTTCGGAGGGTGTCCGTTACAGGGTTCTTCATTAGCAGATTCTACAGAAGTTTTCTGAAAAAAATCCTTAATAACACGTGAATCATCCTGAGGTAAATCAGCTAATTCCGGGTTAACAGCAATAACATCATCATAATCAGACCTATAGAAACCTGCTTCTCTTTCAGCTTTATCCTCTCTATCTGCATAAACAGATTCCCCTCGCAAGAGTGCTAATAAATCCTGAACAGAATCATCTTTTTTATGTTTTGCATACAATGGTTCTCCTTTTTCTTTAGGGCGCATTATAGCCATTTTCTCATCCACCTTTAAATGTATATAATGTATATAGTGTATATATTAGGAAAAAAAACAAATATAAAAATCTTTCGCATCAAACTATCTCCTGCAGAACATATTATTTTATAAATGAAAACATCTTTCTTATTAAAAACCAAAACGAGGTGATAAGCAAATGGTTGCAGGCACACTAATAGTAATGCAGATAATTACTACGGTGATTATGATTATTGTTGGTGCTCTTCTTCTGATGGTGTCTGCCAAGATATTCAAGCTAAAGGACCAGTCATTCAAAACAGCATTGAAAGTAGTCCTTATTATCTATGTAATTAATTTTGTGCTTGGATTGATAGGCATAATATCCTTGGGAACAGCACTTATAATGTCAGTATTAAGCTTCCTTGTGCTTATAATATTGGGTATATACCTAATCAAGAAATATTATAACCTTGATTTAGGCAAGGCAGTATTAGTATGGATTGTATGGTTTATCCTTTCATTGATTGCAGGATTTATCATAGGAATCATCCTTGGCCTGATATTAGGCGGAGCAATGCTGGCAGCACTAGCATAAAGAATTTTTTTTATTTTCCACTTTAGTGGTGCCGGAAATCAAAGAGATTTCCGAGCATTATATTTCTATTCCAATCTTGATTCCAGAACCGCAGTCAATATCTGCCTTTCCTTTGAAAGAAATCTCATTTGCATGAACAGTTGCCTTTAAATCATCAAGAACCGGCTCAATGAGTTTTTTGTCTTTTATCTCAACCACTAGTTTTTTCAACTCCTGCTTCAAAGACATGTTATTTTTTGCCTTGAATTTTCTGACTTCTGAGATAATTGCAACAACAGAATCTCCAATCTGCTCTGCTTTCTTGTCAGCAAACTCTTTTTTGAAAGCAGGCCATGAAGCAACATGGATTGATTTAACGTTCTCCTTATCAGAAAAATAAACAGAATATATCTCTTCTGTAATGTGCGGGACAATAGGCGCCATTAATTTTAAAATTGCAAGAATAACTTCATAAAGCCCGTATTGGGCGCTCTGTCTTGCAGATTTTCCTCGTTTGTCAGGATTATACAGTCTGTCTTTTATAATTTCAAGATAATTGTCACAGACAAACCAGAAAAATTCTTCTGCAATTCTTTTTGCCTTTCCTGTCTGGTAATTGTCAAAATATTCAGTTGCGCTTTTTACAACATCATTAAGCTTGCTCAGCATCCATTTGTCCATAATCTCAAGTTTTTTCGGCTTTGTCTTAAAATCTTCAAGATGCATAAACCCGAATTTGGATGCATTCCATAATTTTGTTAAAAATCTCTGGCCGGTTATTAAATCTTTTTTCTGAAAACTCAAATCTTCGCCAAATGTAGCAGTTCCAACCCAGTATCTTATAGTATCAACACTGTAGCTCTTCAATAGGTCATCTGTCCATACAACATTCCCCAGACTTTTGTGCATGCCTTTTCCCTTGCTGTCTAGAACATATGTGCCAATCGCAACATCTTTCCATGGAATCTCATCAAAATGCAGATAAGCCTTTAATATTGTGTAAAATGCCCAAGTTCTTATTATATCATGGGACTGCGGTCTTAATGAAGTTGGAAACATCCTCTTAAATTGCGAAGGTTTTTCCAGCCATCTGACTGCAATCTCAGGAGTCATTGAGGAGGTCATCCATGTGTCAAAAACATCATCTTCAGCAATAAATTCATTTGAACCGCATTTGCATTTTTTCTTTGGTTTGACTTCTGTCGGGTCAACAGGCAAATCTTTTTTTTCAGGAACAATAACTTCTCCGCATTTTCTGCAGTACCATGCTGGTATCGGCACTCCGTAAAACCTCTGTCTTGAAATAATCCAGTCCCATCCGAGATTGTTTGTCCAGTCTTCAAATCTTTTTCTGTAAAATTCAGGATGCCATTTGATTTTTCTTCCTTGTTTAATCAAGTTCTTTTTGTATTTTAGGGTTCGGATAAACCATTGTTTTGTAACAAGATATTCAACAGGTGTGCGGCACCTCCAGCAGCTTCCGACTGTCTGCTCCAGCTCCTCTTGTTTAATAAGCTTCCCTCCTCTTTTCAGTTTTTCAATAATTTTTTCTTTTGCTTCATTTAATTTCAATCCTGCAAATTCTCCTGCAATTTTATTTAATTTGCCTTCTTTAGTAATGCCGATTCTCAAATCAAGCTTGTGCTTTTTCCACCATTCAATATCAGTATTGTCTCCGAATGTGCAGACCATTACAATCCCAGAGCCAAAATCCTTGTCAACAAGCTCGTCTGCCATTATCTTTACTTTGTGCTTAAATATAGGAACAATTGCCTTGCTTCCAATTAATTTTTTGTATCTTTTGTCATCTGGGTGAACAAAAATGCCAACACACATTGGAAGAAACTCGGGCCTTGTTGTTGCAATCTCTATTTTTCTTTTGTTTTCAAGCGTAAAATAAATATCATTCAGTTCTGTTTTTCTTTTCAAATCCTCAACTTCTGCCTGCGCAAGTGCTGTCTGATGTTTCGGACACCAGATTGTCGGCTCTTTTCCGCGGTAGCAGTTATCTTTTCCATACAAATCAACAAAAGACATCTGTGCAACTTTCTGCGCTTCTTTGTCAATAGTGGTATAGAGCAAACTCCAGTCATATGAATGTCCCAATGCCTTGAATACCTTGTCAGCATATGCTTTCTCAACTTTTGAGCTTTCTTTTCTGCATAATCATCTGAATTCTGCTCTTGTTGTGCTTGCCTTTGATATCTTGTATTTTTCTTCAACATATTTTTCAGTAGGAAGCCCATTATTGTCAAAACAAGGAGCAAAATAAACATTAAATCCATTCATCCGCTTGTATCTCGCAATAATCTCAAATTGAGTATAATGAAGGGCATGCCCTACATGAAGGTGCCCTGCAGAAGCATAAGGAGGAGGAACATCAATAGAATAAATTGGTTTCTTGCTTTTGAAATCAAACTTATACAGTTTTTTCTTTTCCCAAAAATCCTGCCATTTCTTTTCAACTGATTTGGCATCATACTGCTTTGGTAATCGCATAAGAATGATATTTAAACACTTGTTTATAAAGATTACTCTCTGTCTGCCACTGGACAACTCCCCTCAAAACATTTAATAATGATAACTCAATTCAAATAAATATGCAGCCGTTTATCCAAAAACATATTCCAAGAAAAACAGCAGATATTCTGGGGCAGGATAGCACAATTCCAGTTCTCAGGAGATATATATCTGAATACAAGTCACAGAAAAAAAAATCAATATTAATCTACGGTCCGGCTGGCTGCGGAAAAACCTCTTCTGCATATGCTCTTGCAAGAGAGGCTGGCTATGAAATAATTGAAATGAATGCGTCTGATGCAAGAAACAAAAATCAGATAAATGAAATCATGGGGGCAGCATCAAAACAGATGAGCCTCTTTGCAAAAGGAAAGGTAATTCTTGTTGAAGAAGTTGACGGAATTGCAGGAAGGTCAGATTATGGAGGAATCTCTGCACTTACAAAATTAATCAAGGAATCCTCCTTTCCAGTTATCATAACAGCAAATAATCCATTTGACAAGAAATTCACTCCGCTAAGGAATATCTCGGAAATGTGCCAGTTCAAAAATCTTGAAACAGAAGATATATATAAAATTCTGAAAAACATTACAAAAAAAGAAGGAATAAAACACAATGATGAAGACTTGAAGTCAGTTGCCCGCCGTTCAGGAGGGGACGCAAGGGCTGCAATAAATGATTTGCAGATGCTGTCTACAGAAAATGAACTGAAAAAAAATTCTCTGGATGAATTGTCGCAGAGAGACAAGATAGAATCAATGTTTTCTGCATTAATAAAAATATTCAAGACAACTGATGCAGATATAGCAGTCAAGGCATTTGAAAATGTAAATGAGGGTCTTGACCAATGCCTGTTGTGGATTGATGAGAATCTGCCAAAAGAATATACAAATCCAGAAGATTTGGCAGAAGCTTATGATAAATTAAGCAAGGTTGATGTTTTATATGGAAGAATAAGAAGAAGGCAGCACTGGAGATTTCTCAGCCACATAAACACTCTGCTTACAGCAGGAATTGCATGCTCAAAAAAAGAGAAAAGCAAGGCATTTGTAAAATACAAGCCAACTGGAAGAATCCTGAAATTGTGGTGGGCAAAACAAAAAAATGCAAAGAAAAAAGCAATTGCGCTTAAGATAGCCCAGCATACTCATACTTCTTCAAAAGAATCCCTGAAAAGCACCCTGCCTTATATTAAGACCATATTTGAGCAAAATAAAGGAGGCAGTATTGCAGAACAATGCGATTTGAATTCTGATGAAATTGAATGGTTGTGCAAGCGTAAATAATATATACTCCTTCTGAATCTCATATATTATGCATTTGACAATTGAAGACATTACAGTCTTCTGCAAGAAAAAAGGATTTGTCTATCAGGATTCTGAAATATATGGGGGATTGGCAGGATTCTGGGACTTCGGTCCTTTGGGTGTTGAGCTGAAAAACAATATAAAAAACAGCTGGTGGAAATACTTTATCCACAGCAACGAAGATGTGGTTGGCATGGACGGCTCAATTATAACTCATCCAAAAGTCTGGGAAGCATCTGGTCATGTTAGTTCTTTTATTGATATAGCAGCAAAATGTGAAAAATGCGGATACAAGACAAAACTTGACAGAGATGAACTGAAAAAAGAAAAATGCCCAAAATGTAAGGGAAATTTTAAAGAGCAGGGAAAATTCAATATTATGTTTTCAACAAATGTTGGTCCTGTTGAGAAAGAAGCAATAAAAACATACATGAGGCCTGAGACAGCCCAGGTAATCTTCACAGATTTTAAATTAATAAATGAAACTGCAAGATTAAAGCTTCCATTTGGAATCGGGCAGATAGGAAAAGTTTTTAGAAATGAGATTTCTCCAAGGGATTTCTTGTACAGGAGCAGGGAATTTGAGCAGATGGAGCTCCAGTATTTTATAGACCCAAACCAGGCAGATGGCTGCCCGCATTATAACAAAATAAAAAATAACAAAGTAAAAATAATGCCTGCAAGCACAAAAAAAGAAAGTTCCATGAGCATTGAGCAGATTTTAGGAAAAAAAATTGTTAAAAACAAATGGCATGCTTACTGGCTTTATAACTCATATCAATGGTTCCTTCATCTGGGAATTGATAAAAATAATCTGAGATTAAGAGAGCACAAAAAATCAGAACTTGCCCATTATGCAAGGTCAGCAGTTGATATTGAATTTAAATTTCCAAGTGGCTGGAAGGAAATATTTGGAAGCCACGACAGAGGACAGTTTGATTTGCAGCAACATGAAAAACACTCAAAAAAAGACATGAAAGTATATGATGAAAAGACAAAACAAAAAATCCTGCCTCAGGTAATAGAGTCTTCTTTTGGAGTTGGAAGGACATTTCTTGCTGTTTTATTTAACAATTACGAAGACAACAAAAAAAGAGGGAATATTATTCTAAAATTTTCTCCAGCTCTTGCTCCTGTAAAG
>JAHWIL010000110.1 GCA_019322545.1 Candidatus Woesearchaeota archaeon | reverse complement strand
TTACTTATTTATAAGAAAGTATATACTGGAGTATATAGATGTGAGACATTTTAGTCAGATTTAAAAACCATGGTCAAAGCCTAATTTGTAGGGTAAAGATTTATCTTTATTAGGGTCATATATTTCATCCAGAATGGGATCATCTCTATCATCCAAACTAGGATCAGATCTATCGTCCAAATTAGAATCATCCCTATCATCTAAGCTAGGATCATATAACTCCCCCAAACTTTTCCCCCATTTCAAATCCTTCCTGTCAAATCCTTCTCTCTCCCTCTTCCTTTTTTCTTCCCATTCTCTTTTACGTTTCTCTTCCCATTCTCTATCCACTCTCTCCCTCTCTTTCATTCCATCTACATAGCCATTCCAATATTCTCTATCCCACCTTTCTGAATCTACTTCATCAGGCATTTTTATCATCTCTTCTGATTTATATGTTTGGCTGGAACCCTATCTTTTGCATATCTATTTAAACCAAGCTCTCCATTCTTTTCTTCAATTTCTTTTAATAAATCCATTAATTGTTCTTCATATTGCTGCTCTGATGTTTTAAATCCAAACATGCCTGCTAATTCCTGTTTTGTTTTTGGGTTTTTTTCAAAATCCTTTGTAAATTTATATGCGTGCTTGTATTCAGATAAATCTCCTGCAGTTAAGATTCCATTTTGGTAAGTTGTTATCCATAGACTCCTGGCTTCTTCTTTCATTAATTTGCCTTTTCTTTCATAATCCAATGGAAGATACAACTCTGCCATTTTTTGAAAATCTTCAGCTTCCAGATTTCTGAAAAGATAATTCTGATATGAATTGCTGAGCTTATTTTGTGCTGATTTTACCAGATTATTTCCCCATGAAGATATTTCTCCGGAATTTTCCGGAATCTTTTTTGACAAAGAATAGTGAAGTTCTCCTGAATTAATTCCAAAAGCAACATTGATTAATATGTCTCTGTAAAAATCCCTGTCTTCTTCTTTAACATGGTCAATGTTTGCATTGAATTTTTTCATTGCTTCTTCAGCTAACTTTATGTAAATCTTTTCTATTGTGTCTTTTGTAACTTTTCCCTCTTTCATAGAATCAAAAGCTGCGCTTTCAATAATCTTTTTCATAAGACTTTGAGTTTCTTCCTGATTTTTGAACATAACAGCTATATTTCTCCTAAGAAGCGCGTCTTTTTCTTCATTAGACAGCCCGGCATATTTAATAGAGATTCCTTTGTTAATCAATTCTGTATTGTCGTCAAGGTCAAGATTGCTTGCAAAAATCTTCTTGTCTGCTGTGGATATTACAGTTTCATCTTTTTTATTTCTTTCAACTTTTCTGTTTTCATAATCCAAAACATATTCTTCTGCAAGAACAACATTGGATAATCCTTCCAATGAACTTTTTATTTCATATTTGAAAAGTCTGGTTAATTTATTATCTTCAAATTCAGCAGTCATGAATGTTGGAATTCCTTCATTATGATTTTTTCCGCCAGGTCCTGGATTTATTGTAAATCCATTAATCTCTTTGTCATATTTAACAAGAGGCGCATGCCTGTGCCCGTTGATAAATACTTTTGGAGTTTTATCCCTGCTTTTTCTGTTTAAAGCAGTAATCATGTCCTTTAGATGCTCAACAGCAGTTTCTTTTTCAATACCTTCGCCGTCTGTAAACGGAACATGTGAAATAAATACATTTGTATTTGCAATGTCTTCTTTTTCAAATGCTTTTGCCCATTCCCTAAATTTATAATCCTTTGTTCTCTGGTTGTCAGCTAATATTTCATCTGGGATTGTCATTGCTGTAGGAGAACCGCCTCCTGAAAATCCAGTAAAATTTATTCCCTGCAGTTCTCTTGTATCAGCATTGAGGTAATTTCCCTCAAATACTTCTTTTATTTCTTTATAATCCCAATTTCCTCCAAGAACAATATAATCATTTAATCTGCTTAGCATGTTTTTAATTGAAGAATAATCTGCTCTTGCAATTTTTTTACTTATTCCGGTTCCAGAAGCATAGCCGTCAGCTAATCTTTTAATTTGTTTGTCAGAATACTTGCCTTTTATCATGGCTTTTCTTAATCCGCTGTCCTGCATCAGCTTTTCTCTTGCTGCCATGCCTTCCTGAGCTCTCTTGACAGTCATCTGGCTCATTACCTGATGAATACCATCTCCAAGAAATACCGCAGAGTCGATTCCCTCATGCTCAAATGTTTTTATAATCTGCTCCAGATTATTTAAATCTCCATGAATATCTGAAAACAAACCAATTTTTACCATTTTGTTAATAAAAGAAATTCCCTTTATAAGCCTTTCGGTTATTAATTACCCAATAGTAATGACAAATCAGACATTATTTCTTTTTCTTTCGTTTTCTGATTTCATGAGGAATAGCATGGTAAGGTACTTTTCCTCCATGAGCAAATAACTCATGCAGTTGTTCAGGTGCAATCTCTTTTTTAACATCTTCAGAAATTCCAAGATATTTTAATGCATGAGCGACATGCTTTTCATCTGTTACATATCTTTTACCTACACCCATATAATGCTGTTGCTGGAATCTCCTCTTGCTGCTATCTAACTCCCTCAAAAGATCATCCTGGGTAAAATCAGAGCCAAGCCCCTGGACAATGTTCACCAGCTCATGGCGGGTAATTCCTCCAAGATGAATAAGAAGAGTATCAAGAAACTGGTCATCTCCCTCAATTTTTAATTCATCTTTAAGGTATTTTTTCTGGGAATCATAAAATGTCTTCATATATTTATCCTGGACCTCAGGTTCGTCCAGTTTTTTAAATTCATAATCTATTGACTCAGCAGCATCTATAAGTGCTTTCCAATTTCTTGCCTGTGCCTTGGCAACATATTTTTTAGCTACATGCATTCCTTTTTTAAGATTTTTATATGTATCTTCTGCCATAATCTACTAAAAATAAAATTCATTAATAAATCTTTCTATAGCAAACATAAGTTTTTTAAACTAAGCTATATACTGCAACCTTATGGAAATTGACAAAGGAGCAGAAGCAACAATCAGGCTCCATGAAAAACAGATTATAAAAGACAGGCAGAGGAAATCATATCGCCTTAGCGAGATAGATGAAAGATTGAGAAAATTCAGGACAAGACGGGAAGCAAAGGTTCTTAACAAACTGGAAGAAATCAATTTTCCAGCACCAAAACTTCATGCTATGTGCGACAGAGCAATGCAGATTCGTATGGAGCTTGTTCAGGGAAACAAGCTGAGGGATATTTTGTATAAAGACCCTCTTAATCTGGGCAGAGAGCTCGGAAGAAAAATAGGAATTCTCCATGCAAATAATATAATTCATGGGGATTTGACTACATCAAACATGATTCTTGACAAAGAAATAAGATTAATAGATTTTGGGCTTAGCTTCTTCTCGCAAAAAGAAGAAGACAAGGCAGTTGATTTGCATTTGCTAAGGCAGGCATTAGAAAGCAAACATCATAAGGTCTGGGAGGATTGTTTCAGAGAGGCACTGGAAGGCTATAAAGAAACAAATCCTGAGCATGAACTCATATTAAACAGATTAACAAAAGTTGAATCAAGAGGAAGACATAAGAATAAATCATTGTAAAGAGGTGTTATATTATGCCATGCGGCAGTAAAAAAAAGAAAAAGAAATGAATGGTGCTAAACTGGTTCGGGATAAAGTTCCTGAGCTTATGAGAAATCAAGGAAAAAATCCAATTATACATACTGCTTCTGATGAAGAATACTGGGAAAAACTAAAGGAAAAACTTCAGGAAGAAGT
>JAHWIL010000109.1 GCA_019322545.1 Candidatus Woesearchaeota archaeon | reverse complement strand
TAGATCTTCAATAATTTCTTTTATTGTGATAATTTTGTTTCTTGCAGAAGCTGAAACTCCTGTTGCAATCCTGTCAATATCTATTTTTCCTGTTTCAGGGTCAATCCCAACCTGGCTCAGGCAGTAATGCAGAAGGTCTATTGCGCGTCTTGCATCATATTTTGTAACCTTATGTGAGAGGCGCATTCTTGCGCTTGCCTCTGCAAGACGCACCAGTGCCTCAAGCTGCCTTGGTGAAATAGGAATGGCTCTTGATGCTCCTTCTTCAACTCCTTTTCTGTTTCTCATCTCAACATAAAATGTTTTTATTTCCTCAAGCGCACTGTCAGTTAACTGGGGCTTTACTTTCTGCTTTGCATATGCCAGATATTTTTTTAAAAATTGAGTGGGGATTTCAGGCTCGCTTATTTCTGGGTTTTGATGAAGCAAAAGAATATGCCCTGCCATTTTTTCATCCCTTGTTTCTTCAGGCAAATCCTTTATTGGAAAAATCAAATCAAACCTGTTGATTAATGTCGGCGGCAGATTAATCTGCTTTGCAAGAACATCATAAGGGTCAAATCTCCCAAATTTGGGATTTGCAGCTGCAAGAACAGTTGTTCTTGCAATCAATGTTGCCTGAATATTTGCCTTGCTTATGCTGACTGTCTGGTTTTCCATTGCCTCGTGCATTGCCGAGCGGTCTTCTGCTGTCATTTTGTCTAACTCGTCAATCATGCATATCCCGTCAGATGCAAGAACCATTGCACCTGCCTCAAGAGACCAGCCTTTCAAAAATTCATCTCTTACTACTGAGGCAGTCAGCCCTGCTGCTGAGATTCCTTTTCCAGTAACATATCTTCCTTTCGGGGCAATTAAGTTCATTCTTTTAAGTAAAGCAGATTTTCCTGCTCCAGGGTCTCCAACAAGGAGGATATGGATATCTCCTCTTGTTACAACTCCGTCTTTTCTTGTTTTCTGGACACCTCCAAGCATCTGCATTAATAGCGCCTCCTTCACCTTATCATACCCAAATATTGAAGGAGCAATAGCTTCTACAAGACGATTACGGACATTTTTGTCATTTGCAATTTCAAGTATTTTTGTTTCATCTTCCTTGCTTATCTCAAGTTCATAGAATGTTTCTTCAACTGAGTTAACATAGTTTGCTTCTATAATCAAGTCAAATCTTGTTGACTTCATCCCTGTTCTTAGAATGATGGGGACTTCTTTTACCTGCCCGACAACATTTATCTTTGAGCCGGGATTTGTCTTTCTTTCAGACATTGGAGAAACCAGGTCATCTTTCAGGAGTATATTTATTCTCTTTGGCTGCGCTCCGCCTTCCAGCTGCTCTGGGGCTTCTTCAAGAACAATTCCCTGGGCATCAACAAGCTCTTTGCTTACCATTCTGAATTTTCCTCTTCTTCCGCACCCGCACCTGCTTGGCTCCTTAAAGCTTGAATCCAGCTGCAGTACATTGATTATATTTCCGCATGAAGGGCATTCAAATTTTGCAGATGTTACCTGGGGCCTTACATCAGATTTCTGCCTTACAACTCCATCAATTGACAAAAGCTTTCCTAAATGAACGCTTCTTATATTTCTGACCAGTATCTTTTGAGTATCCGGGATATTTTCTATTCTTATCTTGAATGTAGTTTCAACATTATCAAATTCCTGAACAGCAAGCTCAATCTCCTTTATCACATCTTCTGGATTATCCAGCAGTGCTTCAGCAATATTTGGGTCAAAGTGCATCAGTTCAGAGAAATCAACTATGAGATATTTTTCTCCTTTTCTTAATTTTTCAAGGATTTTTGAATGGTAGCTTGCATCTAGAAATTCCTTTAGCTTTTTAATTCTCTCTGATGTATTCAATTTAAACCCCCTTGTTTTAGATGGATAACTCTATCTTATAAAAATTTAATCAAGCCCTTAAAGACAAATTTATTTTTTCAAAACCTTTTTCAGGTTTTCAATCAGCTTATCAAGGGCTACATGAACCTCTTTTTCAGATTTTGTTCCTGTGCACACAATCTTTCCGTTTGAAAACAGCAGGAAGGTGGCTTTTGCCTCAGGCAATTTGTACACCAGTCCTGGAAACTGCTCTGGCTCATATTCTGTATTTGACAGTTTCATTGCAAGGATATTAAGATTTAAATCCATTCCAACTGTTCCAGATGCAACAATATTCTGAATCTTGATTACTGGCTTTATTGTTATCTTGACATTGATTTTTTCCAGTGATTTTATGATTTTTTTGATTGCTTCTTCAACCTTTTTCATGTTTCTGGCGCCTGTACACACAACATTTCCACTGCTGAAGATTAATGCCGATGTCTTCGGTTCCTTGATTCTTATAACCAATCCTGGAAACTGTTCTGGGTTATATTCTGTATTTGATAGGGTTGCTGCCATCTTTTCTAATGGTATCTCATGTTCCAAAGAAGTGCTTACAACGATATTAACAACATGAATCTCCTTTTTCTTTGATTTTTTCTGT
Organism: Candidatus Woesearchaeota archaeon; assembly: GCA_019322545.1. Lineage (GTDB taxonomy): Archaea > Nanobdellota > Nanobdellia > Woesearchaeales > JAHWIL01 > JAHWIL01. Next base: position 2,886 of record JAHWIL010000109.1, on the reverse strand, counting down.
TTTTTAACCATTTTTGCCTCCAAAAAGCGTTATTTGGCTTTTGTTTTTGATTTAAAATGTTAATTTGTCCTTTTAATGAAAATCCTTTATAAATCTTAAAATACTATACTCATATTTAAATATATCTCTTTATAAATAGATATTTTGTATTTATAAAGCCCCCTTCATTTCCTGTGGAACTTCATATGTAACACCCCTCTATTTCCTGTGGAAATGTGGGTAAAAAAGTTTGAGGGGAATTTAAGGGGTTAGACTTTGAGAATGCTTTAATTTTAATTGGAATTTATGAGGCAAAGATTTTTAAGGCATAACATTCTGGAATTCTTATGGCAAAAGCAGTTGGTTTGTTATCAGGAGGACTGGATAGTGTTCTTGCAGTTAAGGTTTTGCTGGATGCTGGTGTTGATATCCATTGCATATGTTTTAAGAATATTTTTGGCTCCAGATGCTCTGTTGCTGTAAAACAGGCAAAGCAAATGGGTGTTCCAATCAAATTGATTAAATTAGGCAAGAAATACCTTGATGTTATCAGGTATCCTAAGCATGGTGTTGGCTCTGGAGCAAATCCATGCATTGACTGCAGAATCTTTATGCTCAGGAAAGCAAAAAAATATGCTGACAAGATTAAAGCTAAATTTATCTTTACAGGAGATGTGCTGGGGCAACGCCCAATGTCACAGAAAAAATCTGCACTTGAATTAATTGACAGGAAACTTTGTTTTGAGGTTTTAAGACCCTTGAGCGCAAAGCTCCTGCATAAGACAGAGATTGAAAAAAAATGGGTAAATAGAAAGAAATTGCTGAATATTGAAGGAAGAAAACGCACAGAACAGATTAGACTTGCAAAAGGCTTGGTTTATTCTGCCCCTGCTGGAGGATGCCTGCTTTGTGAAAAAGGATTTGCTGTTAAATTAAAAGACTTGTTTGAACACAAGCAGAAAATTGATTTAAAGGATATTGAATTATTGAAAATAGGAAGGCACTTTAGAACAAACTCAGGTAAGATTATTGTTGGAAGAAATGAAAAAGAGAATGATAAATTACTGAAACTAAAAGAAAAAGCTGATGCAGTCATCATGACAAAAGATATTCCAGGTCCTGTTACTCTTTTGCAGGGTTCTGATGTAAAGTTAGCTGCAAGAATAACAATGCGATATGCAGATGCTTCAAAAGGAAATGTTTATGTCAATGGAAAGAAAATAAATGTTAAGGCAATCGGTGATAAACAATTAGAACAATACAGGATAAAGTAAAAGAAACAATCAGGAAATATAAGCTGATTAACAAAAAGGACAAGGTCTTGATAGCTGCATCTGGCGGCAAGGATTCAACTGTTATTCTTTATCTATTAAAGAAACTTGGTTATAATGTCTGTGCATTGACTATTGATGTTGGGATTGGCAAATACAGCTCTGCTAATCTAAAAAGAGCCAGGGAATTTTGTTCTGAATATGGAATCAAATTATATGAAACCTCTCTTAGAAAAGAATTTGGATACTCTCTTTGTTATATTCAGGAGATTCTGAAATCAAAAAAAGCTGCATTTCAGAGCTGTATGGTCTGCGGTGTTTTAAGAAGGAATTTGCTGAATAAACTGGCGCGAAGAATAAAGGCAACAAAGGTTGTTACAGGGCATAATCTTGATGACGAAGCACAGACAATTCTGATGAATATTTTCAGGAACAGTTTGAAGCTAGGAGCACGGCTGGGGCCAATCACAGGACAGATTAGAGACAAGAAGTTTATTCCGCGTGTCAAGCCATTGTATTTTGTTTCTGAAAAAGAAGTTGCAGACTTTTCAAAGAAGATGAAGTTTGATGTTGTTTACACAAGATGCCCCTGCGCAGCTGATTCCTTGAGAGACACTTTAAGAGCCCTTCTTAATGAGTATGAGAAAAAACACCCAGGAACAAAAAAGAAAATTGTTGAGAACTTTATTTCAAAGCTTCCCCTTTTCAAGAAATATTTTAAAACAGATTTAAAGCTGAAACACTGCAAATCATGTGGTGAGCCTTCTTTATATGAAGTGTGCAATTCTTGTAAGTTGATTGGGATGCTGAAATGAAAAAAACTTATGTGAAAATACAGAAAGGGAAAGACCTTTCAGTTAAAACCATTATACAAATCAATGAGATTTTTCAAAAAGAGTTTCCAGGGAATGAACTAGTTGAAGTAGGAAATCGAAAACTTTTTTCTAATGATGTATTTTTTATAGTTCGTGATTCTAAAAAGAGGGTTCTCTCGGTTGGGAGACTAAGACCCGCCAAGGTAATATTCTTGGGAAAGATTTACAGTGTACAGGGAATTGCTGACATTGTTTCAGTAATCAAGAAGAAAGGACATGGCAAAAGGCTTATGCAAGCAATTCATAAATACATTGTCAATAAAAAACAAAGAAGCATAGGATTTTGTCTGCAAAAAAATAGTCCTTTTTACAGGAAATCTGGATTTAAAATAGCAAAAGATTTAGTTAAAAGGTTTATTTATAAAAACCCAAAAGGAAAAATCATAAAAAATGAGTGGGATAATGATGTTCTTTATTCAATTGGAACAGAAGACCTTATAGAAAAAATATTGGCGCACCCTAAAGAACAAGTTCTGATTTTACGTCCGTTTTGGTAAAGCTGAATGTGTTGAAATTTCATGAAAATAGCAAACCTTAATAAATAATAAACTATCATAACTCTCCATGAAACCAGAGTTGGCTATAGCTCTTATTGGAATAATACTCACAACTATTGGAATAATAATTGGGGCTTCTTATAAAAAACAAAAAAAAGAAGTAATAGTCCTAAAACCCATGACCCTTACGACAACAAAAAACAATAAAAAATATAATATTGTTGCTACTGTATTAATTGCTTTGGGTATAGCTATAGGTCTAGG
>JAHWIL010000108.1 GCA_019322545.1 Candidatus Woesearchaeota archaeon | reverse complement strand
TCTGCTTAATAATCAGGTTGCCAGAATTCCCGGTGTTGTTAAAGCTGCTTCTGGCTTGGAAAACCTTGTTGAATCTTCTCTTTCTAAGATAATAGAGCCCGGCACTGCAGAAACACTTGTTAATGCAGGAGAGTTTGCCTTGGGTGCAGGGTTAATAATTGCATTGGGGCATGTGCTAAAGAAATCAGTCAAGAAAAAACAGGTTAAGGATATTGAAGGAAATTCACTTGAAGAAAAGATTAAAGAAGAACCAAAAACAGAAATAAAAAAACCTGCTGAAGAGAAAAGAGGATTATTGGGAAAGATGGCAAGGTTTGCAGGATATGCTGCAAGAAAATCCATAGTTCCTATGGCTGCTACTGCGTCATTGTTTGCTTCTGGTTATTCAATATTTCCCTGGGTATATGACAGGGCTTGTGATGTTATAAGAAACAGCGGAGAGTATCTCAATATGGAATTAGGCGATGCTGCTGCCACAGCAGCAAAGGTAGGTCTTGGTGTAGCAGGAGTGCTTGCATTTGAGCCAATTTACAAATGGAGAATAAAGAGGAGGCACGGCCCAATCCTGAAAAGAGTTTATGTTAATGGCTATAATTGGTTTTATGAAAGAGTATCCTTAAGAAATCTTGCCAGAAAAAGATGGATGAAGATTCCTTTTATAGGAAAGCTTGCAGGCAAGATATTAGGCAAGTCTATTGGTTCATCTATTGATGACTGTTTGACTTATCTTCCAAGATGGGCTGAGACAACAAGGCCAAATGAGAGATTCTGTGCAGATATAACCCTGACAGATTATGCAACAGGAGAGGCAGAGGATAATGCAAGGGTTTCTTATATGGTTAATCAGGAGCCGCACAGCATAGACAGGAGAATATCTCCTGAATCTGTGAAATTGGTTATGGATTATTTAAGCAGTTACATGGAGAAACACAAGCAAAATTTAGAAGAAGGTTATTTTGTAGACGGCAAACCTCTGCTTAATAAAGAGAATCTTGAATATATTTCAGATGAATCACAATTAAAAGAAACAATTTCAGGAGACAAGAAATCAAAACTCAAAGCAAGGGATATTTCAAGAATACTAAAGGCAATGTACATAAGTTCATTAAGGCCGGATAGCGGCAATTTTCTTGATATTGATTCGCACGAGTGTTCTGAATACCTTAATGAAATAGGGAATACAGACGGCGGATTGTTTGTAAGAACCCTTGAAATTCTTGAAGGAGATTCAAAAACAGTTGTTCCAAGAGCATATCTAATGGAAGATGAGAAAAAGACCAGGATAAATTCCATGCAGGCTTTGGGAACTGCTTATGCAAGAAAGAAAAAATGCCTGTTCAGCATGAGATTCAGCATCAAGAGAGGAGACAGTGCATCTGAGCATATTGATGATGTTATGATGGATGAAGAGGATTTGGAGGATTTGGAGGAAGCAGCTGATGAGGAAATGCAGGAAGAACAAGAAGAAGAAAGGTCACTTGATTTAGGCATGGCTTCAAACAGTTTTGAGAGATGGAAAAAACAAGGCTTTAGAAAGATACTTGACTGGGGAGACGGATATAAACTGATATACAAAAGCCATGCATTTGATGTTGATATGGATTTCTTTGGCTCTGTTATCCTGTGGCCAGGTTATGCAGCAAGAAGAAAATATTATGTAAGGGATGCTGATGGCACAGTTATTGCAAAGATGAAAGAGGTTAATATTGTTAAGAAAGTATGGCCAATCAAGGATAATGACTGGCAGATAGATGTATATGACCCTAATCTTGCGCAAGACAAATCATTTTGCCATATCCTTGCTCTGGCAACACAGTACTTTAGGAAGAACAGGCTCTATGACAGAAATGCCTGCGAAAAGGTTATCAAGCTGCAGAGAGCAAGAGAGCCAAGAGAAGAAGCTATTTGAAACAACGGAATTCCACTCATCTATGATTGGTGTTTAAGTGGAATTGTATTAAAATCTCTGCTTATTTCTTTTAGTTTTTCAAAGAAATAATTTCCAAGCAGATATCTTATTTCTTTTTCACATGCCCTCCAGATTGGGATTTCCCCAACGCACTTATCCCCGCAGGGCATTTCCTCTATGTCTTCATCCACCCTCAGGACTCCGTTGACTATTGTCAATGGAAACAAGATACAGAAAATTGATTTGTATTCCCATTCATGCCTTCCTTCATCAACTGCAGCTTTCTGCAAAACACAGCCGTGCTCTGGCTCAAAGAAAACACAGAAATCACTTGGCTCGTCATTTGTCGCCACGCTTCTGCCTGAGGGAAACTCATCGTCTTCCTCTTCCTCTTCAGCAAACCACTTTGTTTCATCATGATGTTTCAGACGCATGTACCTCTTGAATAATTCCTTGTTTTTGAGTATTTTTTCCCTGTCAGAATAATCAATCCATGCTCCTCCCTCGCAGCACATGCTTCTGCAGTTCTCCAGAGTGCATTGTTTTGGAAACTTTGTATTAAATACAGAAGGATGAATTTTAAGCCCGTGGATTCTTCTCATCTGGAAATTCTAACCTAACCACTATATAAACATTGCGAATCTGGAAATCTTTTTTCAATATGCTTTCTTAACTTGCTCCTGGCAATCTTATCTATTTGTTCTGCCCTTCCTTTTGTCCTGTCCAGTTCTTTTCCGATTTGGCTGAAAGAATGAGGGTGGTATCCATTTAGCCCGAATTTGCGTTCCAGGACTTCTTTGTGCTTCTTGCTAACTCCTTTTAGAGAATCATGAACAATTATAGTGATGTCTTCTCTTTCAATACCAGCCTCTGGTGTTTCTGTTCTTGAATCTTCTATTCTTTCAATTAAAGGGGCATTTTCTTCTTCCATAAGACCGGTTTTATACTTGGAAATATACTTTTGTTGTTGTTTTAATGTCCTTTCTATAGTTCTCTTAACAGCCTCATTTGCATATGTTGCAAACCTAACTCCTTCATCAGGGTCGTAACGTTTGCCTGCTTTAGTTAATCCAAAATTACCTGCCTCTATTAAATCAGGAAGTTCGAGCCCTCTTCCCTGATATTTGCTTGCTATAGATACAACTAATCTTAGGCATCCAAGAACCAGTTTTTCCCTTGCCTTGGCTTCTTTTTCTGTGTCCCTGTTATCCTTGATTTCTCTGTCAAGAGCTTCTTTTTCTTCTTCTGTTAATAATGGTATCCTTCTAATGTCTTCTAAATATGCCCCAATCATAAGCCCGCCAGAATAACTTATCTTATTAAAAGTTATTCATAAAAAGCAGGTATTAGAACTCTTTTATCTCATATTATGTTCCATGATTTCCCTTACTTTTCTCATGGCAGCAATCTCCCTTTGCCATACTGTTGGAAATGATAAGCCTACTGCTTTGCCTACTTCTTTTAGAGAGTGAGGCTGGTATCCGTTTAAACCAAGTCTGCGTTCCATTATTTCACAGTCCATACCCTTAAATGATTTAACTATTTTATGAACAGTATCAGCTAAATCTCTTCTTTCAACAATAACATAAGGTGTTTCTGTATCAGGAGTTTCTATTAAGTTGATTAATAAGCACTCATCTTCTTTAGATGGGGCATCAAGAATAGTTTTATTTCTTTTGCGGTGAGTCCTCTCTTTTGAAGACTCGGCTCTTAAAATTCCTCTGATATGCTTATCAATATATGTTGTAAATCCGACTCCTCTGTCAGGGTCATATCTTTCAGCTAGTCTAGTCAGCATAACATTAGCTTCCTGTATCAAATCAGAGACATCAGTGTTATCTCCAGCATAAGCTCTTGCAAGTTTTACCATTAATCTTCCGCATCCAAGAACCAGTTTTTCCCTTGCCCTGGTTTCTTTTTCAGTGCCCTTGTTATCCCTTATTGCTTTATTAAGTGCTTTATTATTTTCTTTTGATACATATTCAATTCCTTCTATATCTTTCAGATATGCTTTAATCATATATATTAAAATAGGTTCAATTTATTAAAATTTATTGTTTATATTAGAATTGTTGGGGTTTAATGGGCAGGTATTATTTTATTTTAGAACTCTTATAAATGTGCGGCTTGTATGATTTTAACCTGATAATTTTCTTTTTGAAATGTTTTTTTAAATCTTCTGTAAAAGAATTCTGGTCATATCCAAGGCAGATAATGTCTGGCTTTATTTTTTTTATTATCGCATATTTGTCTGTTTTATTGCCGAGAATCGCATTATCCACATATAATGCCACATGCCTTTGCCTTATATTTTCAGAATATTTTGGAGTTTTACCCTTGACTTTTTTTATTGTTGAATCTCTTGCAATGACAGCTATCAGCATATCCCCTTGTTTTCTTGCCTGCTTAAAAAGATTTAAGTGCCCTTTATGTATTCTGTCAAATGAGCCAAATATCAGGATTTTTTTCATAATCAGATATTCTTAAGAAGTAATATTTAAGTGTTTTCTATTCTGATAATATTTTCTCATTTATCTTTTCCCTGTAAACAAGACACTTGTCTTTGTAATCTGCAGCAATGTCAGGATAATCAACATCATGCAGAATA
>JAHWIL010000107.1 GCA_019322545.1 Candidatus Woesearchaeota archaeon | reverse complement strand
ATTGAAAAGTTAATTGGAATCATGAGAAAGATAAGAAGAATGTATCCTGGAAAGAAGATATCTCTCGGGTGCATGCGTCCGGGAGGAAGATACAGAAAAGAGCTTGATATAAAAGCACTTGATTATGCTGACAAGATTGTAATGCCTCACAAGGATGCTGTTGAAATGGCAAAGAAAAGAGGATTTAAGATAACTGAAAAATATGAGTGTTGTGTGTTATGATTTGCTCAACTGCAGAAGTGATTCATGTATCTCTAAAAGGTCTTTATCCTTGACAAATATGATTATCTCTGGCGCACAAACCAGGACATCTTCAATATTGATGCCTCTCAATGAGATTTCTCCTGCTATTCTTGCAAGAACTCCTTTTGTTTTCATTGCGCCATGATTGAGCCTTATCCTGATTTCTCCAAGGTTTGAAGTTATTTGCTGAATCTCTTTTCTTGTAAATATTGATTTTATATCATCTGTCTTATGATTATCCACAAATATCTTGAATTCTTCTGAGCCAGTTGTCAGGCGGAATGTTTCATGCTTTGCAAAATCAATCTTCTTGACTACTTCCGGAATCTTTTCTTCTGCATTCTGGCTTATTGTTATGCTTGTGATATTTGTTTTTGTTGAGATTAAGGCATCTTTGAATATATTTCTTAGTTTTTTCTCTTCCTCTTTATGCTCGCGCTTTATGCTATAGCGCCTTATTGCACTGATTATAGCATCAAGGGACGCCTTCAGGTTATTTTTTTCTATAATATACTTGGCAAGCGCCCTCATATTGATTAACCTTCTTGAAAGGTCTTTCTGCACTGCCAAATCCCTGTCAAGAATATTCCATACAATTTTGTTTATATTCTTCATATTTGCGTTAAAAGAAGAATTTATATATAAATTTTTTGCTAAAATCAACTTAAATATGTTTTAAAGTAATTAAATGTGTCAAATCTATTTAATTTTCGTCAAATGTGTCAAAAGCTTTATATATCTATTTTCTTTCTTTTATAGTATTAGTCACGAAGAGGTAATTAAAAAATGACTCAAAACATAATCAAAACATATCCAAATATAGAAAAATTAGCTGACGAATACAGGGCTAACCATCCTAGTCATGAATCTCATTTTCCTGCAGGTGCTGAATTAAGCAGGATTGTTGATGAAACAGTAGAACGCCTGAGAAAAGGTGGAGACAGCACTGTAAAACCGTCTGAACCGAGAACAGACAGCCATCCAAATGTAAAATCTAAAACAGAAATAACTGATTATGGCTTTGCTGCCTGTGGTTATGGTTTATTTTAACCAATTTTTTCTTTTTTTCTTACCCTGAATTTTAGTATGTCTTTGCTTCAGCGTTTTTAATCAATTTGTCTATTTCAACTATCTGGTCTTTTTTGGCATATTCCTTTGCATTTTCATATGCTTTAATTGCTTTATCAAAGTGCTCTTTTTTCTCATAAACCATTCCGCGTCCTTTCTGCGCCTCATACATCCATTTGCCTGACTCTTTGTATCCTTGATTATGCACCACTAAACTTATGACATCATTAAAAGTAAATATTGCAGTCTTCCAGTATTTTTCATCTTCTGAAGCTGCATTGCCCAAATCCAGAAGAGTTTCAACTTCCCAGGGATTAGTGGATAAGCTGTCCTCGCAATCTGCAAGTTTTTCTTCAATAGTTTCTCCCTGCACGCTTCTAAACCATCTTGATTTTAGTTCTGGCTTTGTCCATAATCTGCGTTCAGATTCCCTAAGTCTTATTCTCTTTCCCAAGTCATCTGGATGCGCTTTTACATATTCAAGAGGAGTCAGTCTTATTTTAGCCATCTCTAATTTGACGGGACAATAAACTTTTTAAATTTTCTTATTATCTTTAACAGAGATGAGGCTTTCAATTGGAAGTGCTGCTGTTCTTGGATTAACAGACGAACAAGTAGATGTCCTGCCGACAACCTGCTATATTTTATTTGGTGAAAGATGCACAAATAACTGCGCATTCTGCACACAGGCAAAAAACAGCACAGCAGATGCAGATAAATTATCAAGGGTGACCTGGCCTGAATTTGATGACGAGTTAGCCAATGAAAAAATAATTGATGCATATGCAGACGGCAAAATCTGGCGTGTCTGCATACAGGCAACAAGCGGAAATTTTCTTGAAGTCCTTGATTTCATAGAAAGGTTGAATGTTCCTGTAACAATCTCTATTGATGCAGATGAAAATCAGGTTGACAGATTGATTGCTTCAGGTGCTGAGCATATAACCATTGCGCTTGATGCAGTTACAGAGCCAATCTATAAAAAAGTAAAAGGCAAGGATGATTTTTATGAAAAGCTGAATATTCTGAAAAATTCTGCTGCAAAACATCCGGGAAAAATCAGAACACACCTGATTGCAGGGCTTGGTGAAAATGAAAAAGAAATGACAGATATGATAGAATGGATGTATGAACATGGCGTGAATGTTGGTTTATTTGCATTTACCCCTGTAAAAGGCACGAGAATGGAGAATAATCCTGCTCCTGATATAAGATACTACAGGAAAATACAGGCAGAACATTTT
>JAHWIL010000106.1 GCA_019322545.1 Candidatus Woesearchaeota archaeon | reverse complement strand
TAGTAATTTACATACACTGCAGAACCTGTTGCTGGCCTGGATTTAAGAATTATTATCAATGCCAAGCAGATGACTGCTATTATTATTACTATCAGAAAAACAGGAATTTTTTTCTTTTTTGCCATCAAATCACCTCTGATTTTGGATTAAAAGAATTCAGGTTTTTAAATCTTTCTTTTTAAGAAGAAGAATAAGGGGAAAAAATTTAACATTTGCCGACGTTTGAGCTTAGTTCTCCAGTGTCTTCATGTATCACAAATAATGGATGTGATTTGTAATTGCAGATAATCTCATTGTCAATTGTGTAAAATGTATGCTTTACACTTGCTGTCAGCCAATCATAGTCAAGGTTATACCCGTTATAATCGTCTCTGCATCCCCCATATATCAATTCTGTCACAATAACAAATTCCATTTCTTCTGAATCATGATAATAAAGAGCAGATTTTTCTATGCAATTTACATTTATTCTGAAATTATCAGCCAAAGCTTCAGCCCCTTTTCTTATCTCATCAAATTGCTCTTTTCGGATTCGTGCTGCAGGATTTGCTTCATAGAGTTCTATTAGTCCGTTATTGAAATCAGCTACTTCCAGTATGTTTTCTGCAACTTCCTTGTCTTTTTGTGCTAAGTCATATCTCAATTCATCTATAGTTTCTCCTGTTAATTTTACATAAGTTTGTATTTTTCCTGTCTGCTTTACTAATGGCTCATTTGAAATTCCATTGTATTCTACATATACCGCAGAACCTGTTACTGTTTCAGGTTTAAGAAAAATAACCAGTGCCAGGCAGAATATTGCCATCATTATTAGTATTCCTAAAGAATTAGCATGATTTTTCTTTTTTGCCATTGAATCACCTCTTATTTTTATAGTTTAAAAATTAACATTCTCCTATATTTGAACTTAATTCGCCTGTGTTTTTATTTATGGTAAACAATGGATATGAGTTGTATTTACAAATAAACTCTCCATCTATTGTGTAGAATTTATGTCCTGCCATTGCTCCCAGCCATGTTTCGCCTAATTTATACTGGGAACTGCATTCAGAATACAATAATTCTGTTACAACAACGAATTCAGCTTCTTTAGCTCCGATAAATGATTTTCCTATTCTATTGATGCATTCTACGTTTGCCTTGAAATCATTAGCCAGAGATTCTCCTCCTTTGGCAATTTCATTAAGATTGCCTATTTTTCCTGGCACAGCAGGATTTATTTTATAGAGTTCTACTAAACCATTGCTGAAATCAGCTGTTTCAATTTTATTTTCTGCTATACCAACATCTGCCTGATTTGAATCATGCTCTAAATCACTTATTGTCTCTTCTGACAGTTTCACATATGTCTGAATTTTTCCTGCTTCTTCTGCCAATGGCTGGTCTGAAACTCCATGATATTTCACATATACTGCAGAACCAGTTGTTGTCTCAGGTTTAAAAATAATCACAAGTGCCAGACAAAGCACTGCTATTGTTATCCCTATATATACAGAATGTACAGAAGAAAATTGTTTTTTTGCTTTTGCCATTAAATCACCTCTTATTTAGCATTAAAAGAATCCGGATTTTTTAAATCTTTCTTTTAAAAAGAGAAAGAAAAAAATAGAAAAAAATTAACATCCAGCTATATTTGAATTTATGTCTCCAGTTCCTTTACTTACTGTAAATAATGGATATGACTCCTGTGCGCAGATTTCTTTTCCATCCATATCATAAAATACATGGCTTGCTTTTGCTCCTAACCAATCTCCATGCTGTCTTTGTTCCCCTTCATCACTGCATGGGTGATACATCAGTTCTGTTACAACCACAAATTCAAACTCCTCTTCATGGCTATACCAATCACCAATCTTATTTATGCATTCTTTTTCTGTTCTTAAGTTATCAGCTAACAGCTCTGCTCCGTCCATTACTACATCAAGTTTGCTTGTCTGAACCGGTGCTGGAGGATTTGCCTCATAGATATCCATTAATCCATGCGCAAAATCAGCTGTTTCTAATATGTTGTTGGTTATTTCCTTGTCTGTTTGTGTTGCTTTATTACCCAGTCCTTTTATTGTTTCTTTTGACAACTTGACATATGTCTGAATTTTCCCTGCTCCTTCTGCCAATGGCTGGTCTGAAACTCCGTAGTAGTTTACATATACTGCAGAGCCTATTGCTTGTTCTGGTTTAAAGACAAGCACTAATGCCAGACAAACTACTGCTATCACTATTCCAACTGCAATTGGAGAAACTTTTCTTTTGTTTTTTTTCATTACATCACCTTTTTTAACAACCATATGTGTTTGTACTTGTTTTTCCTGTTCCCATTTCTATTGTGAATAATGGATTAGAATCTTGGCTGCAGATATATTTTCC
>JAHWIL010000105.1 GCA_019322545.1 Candidatus Woesearchaeota archaeon | reverse complement strand
GTATTCTTCTGCATTAGTCTGCCATAAGGGAGTTATTGATTCAAGTTCAAGCTCTTTGCAGATTCTGTCAATTCTTGATTTTTGGTAATTGCTCTCAATTGCTCCTGAAACAATGCCTTCAATATGGTATTTCTTTTTTGCAATCCTCATTGCTTCTTTTAAATCAGTTAGTTCTTTTTCTTTTTCTCCACAGGTTTGTATTGAAACAAGAGGAATGTCCATTAATTCTGCCTGCTTTGGAACAAGATGGATATTTGGAAAATGAAACATATAAGAGTCCTCTTTTTCAGGAATCAAAGTAATCAAACAAATCAATTCATGCTTTTTTGAAGCTAAGTAAGCAGCATAAAGGCTGTCTTTTGCTCCAGAGATTAATGCAGCTACTTTCATAAGAATAAAAAGATTTCATAGGTTTATAAATGTGACGAAACTAGAAAATAAATTTTTTCCTGCCTGATTTCTCAAACTGATTCAGTAACTCTTTCTGCTTTTTGCTTAATTTTTTTGGAATTTCAACAATAATATGAACAAGCTGGTCTCCTTTGCCTGAGCCATGCAGATAAGGAATTCCTTTTCCCTTCATCTTCAAAACAGTTCCTGGCTGTGTTCCAGAAGGAATCTTTAATTCTGCCTTGCTGTCAAGAACAGGAACCTCTATTTTTCCGCCCAGTGCAGCTGTAACAAAAGAAACTGGAATTTCAATATGCAAATCATCCCCTTCTCTTAAAAATAGTTTGTGCTTCTTTACATGGATAATAACATATAAATCTCCTGGCTCTGCTCCCTTGCTTCCTGATTCTCCAGCGCCTGTTATTCTTAGGTTTGTTCCTGTCTCAGCTCCTGCAGGAATTTTTAATTCAATCTTTTTCTTTTTCTCAATCCTTCCTTCTCCGTCGCAATCAGGGCATTTCTTTTTGATGTATTTTCCTTCTCCTGCGCACTTTCTGCAGACAGATTGTGTTGAAAATATTCCAAAAGGTGTTCTTTGTGTTCTTCTCATAAAACCAGAGCCGTCGCAATCAGGACATTCTATAATATCACCTGCTGAATTTGCTCCAGAGCCATTGCATTTTTCGCATTTTACAGATACCGGGATGTTTAATTCTCTTGTTGTGCCTTTTGCAGCTTCTTCAAGAGTAATCTCAGTGTCATATCTCATGTCTGCGCCTCTTCTTGTTCTTTTTCTTCTTCTGCCAAACATGCCTCCTCCAAAAAAGGAATCAAAGATGCTGTCAAAATCAAATCCATATCTTCCCATTAAATCCTCAAAATTAGCTCCTCCTGCACCAAAACCGCCGAACTGGTCTGCTGTTGTGCCGAACTGGTCATATTTTTTTCTTTTTTCATCATCTGCAAGAACAGCAGCTGCTTCATTTATTTCCTTGAATTTCTCAGCAGAATCAGGACTATCTTTATTCAAATCAGGATGATATTTTTTTGCGAGATTTTTATATGCTTTCTTAATCTCTTCTTTTGTTGCGTTTTTCTCTACTCCTAAAATTTTGTAATAGTCTTTTGTCATTTTCTATTCAGCATCCTCATTTTAATTTATTTTTTTTCTTAAGTACCTTAGTTTCTACTTTAATCTTTTCAATTGTAACTTTATGTAACTCTTTTTGCATTTTTTCTATATTCTCTGCCTGAGTTCCCCATCGTCTATCTGATAGAAGTAACGCAATAAAAAAAAGTATTAACGCACTTAACATAATGATAAATGATACTAGATCCTCTTTTGGATTTGGTAAATTCCTTGTAATACCAATATATCCTAGGAGGAAAACATACCCTAAAAAAAAGATTAAAGATACCATAAATGTAAAAACTGTATAATCTTTTGTTTCAATACTAACACCTTCCTTTGATAATTTCATTTTTCATACCCCTCCTTTCCTTATTAATCTTAGATTTTATAATCCCATAACTTTGCATGATACTGAACATTCCTTCACAATAGTCTTCTGTCATTTTATGATAATTTCTTAATCTTGTTTATTGTAATAAGTATTGCGCCTTTGCAGGGCATATCCTGATTTTCTGGAATCTTCTTGGTTTCCTCACACCATTTGCCTTTATTGAAATATTCTGCAGTTCCTCTTAATTCAAAACCATCTTCTTTCCAGACAGTCAATGCAACATTTGGGTTTTTCTTAATGTTTTTCACTGTTTCAACCATATAATTGTCTGTGACAAGAATCTGGTTTTCAGAAACAACTCTTACATCACCAACAGCAATGCAATGAGGATTTCCAGATTCATCAGCAGTTGCAAATGCCAGTGCATTTTCTTCAATTAATTTTTTTAATTCTTCATTTATTTCTTTCATTTTATATGATTATTGAAGCTATTTTAGCAACTCCAGGCCATCTATCAGCAGCTTCTTT
>JAHWIL010000104.1 GCA_019322545.1 Candidatus Woesearchaeota archaeon | reverse complement strand
TTGCATCCTTTATTTGAGGAGGGAATAATCCGACTCTTCTTGCGATTATTGATGTTATTTCTCCCAATCTCCCTTCATTGATTATTTCCTTTAATCTTTGCACTGCCGGATTGAACCTTTCTATGTGTCCAATAGCAAGTTTAACATTATTTTCTCTCGCTTTTCTAATTATTCTTTCAGCCCCCATTATTGTATCTGAGATTGGTTTTTCAATAATAAGATTTGTACCTTTTTCTATTACATCGAGGGCAACTTTTTCATGAAATTTTGTAGGAATTACCACACTTACAAGATGTATATTTTCTTTTTCAAGCATTTCATTATAACTTTTATAAAATTTGCATCCATATCTTTCAGCAATAGACCTCCCTTTTATTTCATCTATATCACTTACTGCAACAAGCCTTACTTTTTCTATTTTAGAATAAGTCCTTGCATGATGCTTTCCCATATTCCCAACGCCTATTATTGCCACATTAAGCATAAAATTCACCAATAACTTTGATTATTTTATTTATATCTTCTTCTGTTAAAGCCGGATGCACAGGTAGTGAAAGCACTTCTATTCCGGATTTTTCAGCATTTGGAAAGTCCCCTTGTTTATATCCAAGTTTCATGAAAAAAGGATGCATGTGCAACGGCTTTGGATAGTAAACTCCGCAGACAATCCCCTGCTCCCCCAGATATTCCTTAAGTTTATCTCTTTTTTCAGCCCTTATTGTATATTGATGAAAAACATGCCTTGCTCCTTTTTTAACAAAAGGAGTTTTTACTTCTTTTATTCCATCAATGCCTTTTGTTAATTTTTTTGCATTTTCAATTCTCTTGTTTGTGAAATTTTCTATTTTTTTTAACTGTTCAATCCCTATTGCAGCATGTATATCAGTCATCCTGTAATTGTATCCTAAATCAAGATACTCATATCCCTTTTCCCTGCTTTGACCATGATGCCTAAATCTTCTGCATGACTCTGCAAATTTCACATTATCAGTTGTAATCATTCCACCTTCTCCAGTAACCAAATTCTTGGTCGCATAAAAACTAAAACATCCAATATCTCCAATTGCTCCTGATTTTTTCCCGTCAAGTTCAGCACCTACTGCCTGGCATGCATCTTCAATTATTATCAGATTTTTATCTTCTGCAATCTCCTTTAATGCTCTTGCATTATATATCTGTCCATAAAGGTCTACTGCTATTATTGCTTTTGTTTTGCCTGTAATTTTCTCCTTTATTTTTTCAGGGTCAATATTGAATGTATCTTCTTTTATATCTGCAAAAACAGGCCTCGCCCTTGCCATTATTATTGGATTTGCACTTGCAACAAATGTAAACGGGCTTGTTATAACTTCATCCCCTGCATGAATGCCAGCAGAATGCAGGGCTGTATGAAGCGCAGCAGTCCCGCTGTTTACAGCTATGCTGTGCTTTGTTTTGCAATAATCCGAGAACTTTTTTTCAAATTCTTCAGTTTTTCCCCCTTGAGCAAGCATTCCACTATCTAGAACAAGATTAACTGCTCTTTTTTCCTCCTCCCCAATCAATGGTTTTGAAATATGAATCATCTAGATATGAAAATTAAGCAACTGTATTTATAAATATTATTGTTCTAAATCTTTTTTAGAGGAAAATAATCAAAAAGTAAAAATCAAAAAAATTTATATATTGCCTTTAAATTTGAATATCTTATGAAGAGGTCTACGGTTATTGAAGCAATCCTTATACTTGTCTTATTCTTATTTTCAATTTATATGTGGTCTCTTCCTATAAAAAATAATCCTATGCCTTATGGAGAAGTTGATTCTGCCCATCATTTTGGCATTGCAGATTATATGAATGAAAAAGATAGAATAAGTGATGAACTTTATAAGCCGCCTTTTCTTTATTATTCCTATTCATTCAGGAGCATTCTTGGTCCAGGAAAAATCGGCACAGAAAGCCCGTATTCCCCTAGTTTTTTTATAAATGAAGCAACTGCTCAAATAATTGGGGGAGACAGATTTGTATCTTATTATTTATTTTTATCAATCTTATGCATATCAGTTATCTTAAGTTCATATTTCCTGATAAGAAAACTCTTTGGAGTTGTTCCTGCTTTTTTAACAGCCCTTTTGATTTCAGCCTCCAAGATGGACATCATGACTTTTATTATGGGGCAGTATATTATCCTTG
>JAHWIL010000103.1 GCA_019322545.1 Candidatus Woesearchaeota archaeon | reverse complement strand
CTTACTCCTTCAAGCCCAGTCAATACCTGGATTTGTTTTGCTTTGTATTCTTGTTTTTCCATTGTTTTAAACTCTTTTTTATTATTGGTTTTTTAACTAAATTTGGTTATTTTTTAATTAATTTTATTCCAGATTTAACCACCAATACTAAAAACAATAGAATTTTGTTTATAAGTCTTTCGGTAGAATTCTGGCATTACAGGGGCTGAGAATAAAGAATTTAATCAGATTAGCTTAATATCAGAGGATAGTGATACTCCTTTTAGATGGGGCTCTTTTTAAAAATCTAAAAATGCCTAAACCTTTTTTCTGCAGAACTTTGGCTTTTTCATCAGCATATATTTTTTGAAGGCCCTCGTATTCAGCTGCTTTCCTGTAATCATTTCTTTTAAGTTCAGCGTTTTTTAACCAATTGAGTATGTTATTTATATAAGTATATCTTAATTTCTGGTGTTTTCTTCGTATTCTCTTTGAAGACATTCCTTTTAATGCCTGGTCAAGATTTAATGAATATGTTGTTCTTTCTTCCGGGTCGCCTTCATAAAATTCTGCATGCCAGTAATTTTGGATAGCAAGAACATATGATTTCCATGTTTTTTTAAAATTTTTCATGCCAAACTCTTTTTCAGCAATCTGCTCGTAAGCCAGTGCTATACTGTTAAATGCAGCAGGATTGTCAGCATCAATTTTAAGGGATTTTTTTGCATATTTAATAGACTCTTCATAGTCTCCTTTTTTAAAAAGAACTCTTGAAAGACCCAGATATGGCTGTGAATCATTAGAATAAAGTTTAACCGCTTCTCTATACTTTTCAATTGCAGCAGTTAAATCCTGCGTTTCATCTTCATGTGTTTTTCCGCTCGCCAGCATAGCTTCGAGGGAATTGCTAATACCTATTACCATTTTCTATCCCCTTAAAAGAGATAATTATTAATTTATAAATTTATCGCTTATTTTTTTAACTACTGGTAAAAAATAAAAATCTATGAAATATTGAAAACCACCAATCCCGGATTGGTGGCATAATGTTGTTGATATTGCATAACATTAAGTGAATTTTTGACACCTAAAATTTCAATGATAAAATCCATAATTACAAAAACAGTCTTTTATGGAAGAAGTATTTTTACCTTGTTTCCGTCTGGTTTGATAAACTCAATCTCGCCTAAATTCTTTTTTTGCGCCTCGGTAAAACGAGCCATAATCTCTGTATCCGGGATTTCAGCATCATCTAAACCGAGCAGGGTTTTTAGACTCATTTTAAATCATATTAAATCATTCATAAGCAAATCAAGCTCAAATTCGTCAAGATTTTTCTTATTCAATACCTGCCTTATAGCGGTGCTTTTTTCTACCTTCATTTTCCTGAGCGAATTAATGTCTTCTATCGGACGGTCCATTTTTAACCTGCTGCTTCATAGCCCCTCATAAATGCGTCTTCTTCCGGGCTAAGTTCGTCGTTTTCCAGCAATGATTCGCGTTCTTCTTCCGAGTATATCTTTTCTTCAAATTCCTCAAAAAAAATGGTTTTTTTCATAATCCTTCCCTCCCCATAGTTAAGAATAGAAACGTTTAAATATATATACTTTATCCATATAACATATATAGATTTTAAAAACTATATGTTTAATAGATTGGGGTGCATAACATGGACTTTAGAAAAATTATTGCCTTTGGAAAGACATCATATGTTATTTCAATTCCAAAGACATGGATTAAGAAGAATAATCTTAAAAAGGGCGACATGGTTGGCTTGTCTGAAAATGAGAACAACATGATTATCTCTCCAGGGACTGACAAAACCAATGCATCTTATGAAGAAAAGGAGATTAATCTGGATAACCTGGACAGGTCTTCAATAGTATTTGCAGTCAGGAGCGCATACAGAAAGGGATATGATAAGGTAAAGTTAACTTTTAAAAATCCAATGTGCCATCATTTCAGGCTGAACACTGATAAAAAGGTTATCTCAATAATCCATAAAGAGCTTAACCGTCTTGCAGGATTTGACATAATTCAGCAAAAAGAGGATTTCTGCATAATCAAGAGCCTTACAGAACCTTCAATTAAGGAATTTGATACAGTAATGAGAAGAATCTTCCTGTTGATGGTGGATGCTGCAAAAGAATTATATGAGGGAGTAGAGTCAAATAATCTCCTGCTTATAGAAACACTGGAAGAAAAACACAATACCATTACTAAATTTGTAAGTTACTGCCTTAGGCTGTTAAATAAATACCATTATCCTGAATCAGGAAAAACTTGTTTCTTATATTATACTATTGGCAATATGGAGAAAGTAACAGATGTATTGAAAAATTCTGCAAGAATATTGATAAAACACAAGAAGAAACTTCATAGTGATACTATCGCAATTCTTAAGACAATATGCGACCTGATATATGTTTATTATGACCTCTTTTACAGGTTTGATTCAAAAAAGGTTCTGGAATTCAGCAGGAAAAAAGAAACAATTAAAAATAATATCCTCAATCTCAAAACAAGACCTAAAGAAGAGCTGTTTTTTATAAATACCATGGAAAGCCTCCTGGAATTATTGCAGGTCATGATTGAGGTAAGAATGTCTATGGGAAATTAAAACTCAGGCTCTTTTGTCCGGGCGCTGGTATATCTGCCTTCTGTTTCTCTTCATTTTTCTTATTTCAACTGGCTCCAGGGGATGGTATCCTTTCCGGGGCTTGTTGTTTATAAATCCAATTGACAGAGCATGGAATGGCTTGGATAATTCAGGAAGTTTAAAGTCATATGTCAGTGAATAAAAAGAGCCGTCATTAATTCCTGTGCCGGGAATCCTGACAAGACCATATCCTGAAAATTCTTTAAAATCAGTTTTCTTCAGTTCTGCAGCAGGATAGGTTTTTAATGCCTCGCTTATAATCCCAAGCATAATCTCCTTCCCGCCGCTGTAATTATAAACATTTGGTTCTTCAAATCTTTCAAAAAAAAGCCCAAGGCGGCCATATGCATTAGTGACACAAAGGATTTTTTTATGCAATGCAGCATTTATCAGTTCAGGAGGGATTCTTTTTTTCTCTGAGTATTCACTTATCATGTCCTTGTCCTCTTCAAGAACTAACCTGACATCTTCTCCTTTCCCAACTGCTTTTGATATTTCCAATAGGCTTTTTCCAAATAAGGTATCAACCAGGTTTTTGATATAATTTTCATGGAATACAGAAAAATCCAATTTTTTGCCCTCTGTCTCTCTTTCTACATTAATTATCTCTACCAGCCGTGAAACAACTTCATTTAATCTAACTATTTTCTTGGTATCACTTAAATCTTCTTCCCTGTAAAATCTGGAATTGTTTAAAATAACATATTTAAATAATTCATGTGCATTAGCATATGAATCCAGTTCCTCATCAAGTTTTGCTGTTCTCTGGGAAATTTGCTGCACATCTGATTCCCGCGCTTTTAATCTCTGCATCAGATACTGCTTATCTGCATATAAAAGAACAGGAACTACAAATCCATCATGGAATCTTCCGTCAAAATGTTTTGTTATTTTTTCAAAAACATCATAGTTTGATACAATAAGCAGTCCGTCATTTCCTTCTCTTAATCTGCTCTCAAATTCTCTTGGTATGCCGTAATGAAAACCATATGCCTTGAATTCAAGCGACAATGTGTCTCTTAATTTATCAGACCACTTATTTACAAATACATGGTCAACCCCGTCAGCTTCATCCTTTCTTCTGGGGCGGTCTGTCGGTTTTACACATATTTCTGTAGTGTCTTCTGAGAATTTCCTGCGAAGTCTCTCGCATATCTCTGTCTTGCCAACTCCAGTTGGTCCTGCAATTATGTACAGGTGGTTAAAAAAACCCCTGCCCTTTCTAACCACAGTGTCTATTGCAGCCAATAAACCATTTTTGATGTTTCCGGAGGAATTGGCAATCTTTATCTTCTCTACAAAATCAGGTATGCCTAACATGCTGCCCATTCTCATTAATCTCCTATCAACTTCCCCTCTTGTCAAGACATACCCCAGTGCTTCTGCTTCTTTCAGATTCTCAATCTTTCTTCTTCCTCCTTCTCCAAGATGATAGAATCTAACCTCTTCTTCAACTTTCTCTCTTAGCCCGGTTATCCCCAATCCTTCTTCAAGTTTTTTATAGGTGTCATCCCCTATCTGTTCATCAGGTTCAAATTCGTACTTTACTTCTCTTTTTATCTTTCTTTTATTATGCTCATCAATTCCTTCTTCCAGTTTTATGCTGACCAGCAGATATTCATCTGATGGAACATAATCAAAAGCGCCGTTCTGAATCAGTGTCCTTCCCTGCTCTGCAGAAGGATTATCAGAAAAGAATATCACTGGAATATCAGGGTAATCCTGGATAAGTTTTTCAAAAAAGCCTGTTTCTTCTTCTGAATTTGCGAAAATAACCTGCGGCAAATTGTCTTTCAGATATTCTGATGCCTCTTCATCATCTTTTGCAATTTTAAAGTCATAGGCTCCTAATCTGGGGATATGCTCTTTAATCTTATTGCTTGGAGTTATTACAAGAATCTTTTCCAGGCTTTTTTCCTCCTGTGGGGTTTCTGTATTCATCTTTAGATGTTTCTTTTCTTTTATAATTTTTAAGGTTCTCTCTAAAAACACCATAAAACTATTTCCTACTTAGGGAGAATATAAGTTATTTTCACTATATAAATTTAACTATTTTTTTATAACTGCTAAATAACGTCATTATATTAATTTATCTTTTTTCAGCCGGATTTATCTGTATTAAACTTAAATTTATCCAAAAAGCTTAAATAATAGATACCATTTATGACTTTTGATTTAAATGGGAGTCATATTAGGGTCTAAGGTTGCAGGGGATAATAAAGTAATTTTTACTGTCAGCATGGAGCATAATGAAGCACTGCAGCTGCAGGGGCATATAGATGACATTCATTTGTTTTCTGAGAAAACCGCTGATACCCTGACAAATATATCTTCGAGGGGGAGGCACGAGGCAACAAAGTATTTTCTGATACCCCGCCAGATGAGAAAAAACCTGAGATTTGGAGGAGAGGTGAGGTGTCAGAAGTTTGACACCAAGAGCAAGATAATCTTTATATACATGGTTGATAAATTTTAAAATGGCAAAAGAAAAGACAAAAGAAAAAAAGAATCTTGTTGCTACTGGAATTAAGCATTTTGATAAACTGGTAAAAGGAGGTTTCTTGCCTGGGAAGGTAATCCTATTGAGCGGCACTCCTGGAACAGGAAAAACGATTTTTGCACTTGAATATCTGCATAACGGTGCAAGCATGTTTGGAGAAAAGGGAGTGTATGTCACATTTGAAGAGAATATAGATAATCTGAAAAAGCAGGCCCAGCAGTTTGGATGGGATATGAATGCACTTGAGAAAAAAGGCATGATTAAATTTATCTCAATATCTGCAACAGATATAAGCTCAAATACTGTCAAGGCGATTATCGACAATGTAATGAAATTAAAAGCAAAGAGGCTTGTTATAGACTCATTGTCAACCCTTGCATTTATAACTCCCACTACTTATATTAATCTAAGTGATATAACTGACATTACCATCATGAGATTTATCTATGCTTTTATAGATGAATTAAGGCAGCTTAGAGATACAACAACTCTTCTCATTTCACAAACAACTGAAAGCAAGATTTCAAGAGACACTGTTTCTGAATTTATATGCGATGGAATCATTCGTTTGACTTATGAGCCAATGGGCGGCCAATTCTCGAGAAGCCTTGAAATCAGAAAGATGCGCCAGGTAGCAAATGAAGAGGACATCCACCCTCTTGAAATAGGAAAAAAAGGCATAGTAGTGCACAGCATAAAATAAAAATTCTTTCTAGAACAGAAGATTTGATGCTTTACAGTCAAAAGTTTATTAAATATCATTAACTTATAACCCTCTATCAGGGGATTAATGTCCCGAGAAACAAAATTCAAGAAAAATGCTAATCAAAACACCATCCAGGATATTAGAGAGGATAATGCGTTTTAAGGCGCTGCAGTGGAAAGAAGGCAAGGTTCTGTTATGGGGCATACCTGGCTTGATAATGGCAACCTATGTTTTTATTTATCTCCAGCATTCAATAGAAAAAAATTACAATAGAAAACAAATGATGAATATTATGTATAATCTTGGTGAGTTTCAATCAAAACAGGCATTTAAAATTATGAATAAGAGATTCGGCTATGCAAAAACTCTGGCTGATAAGATAAAATTGATTAAGCTTCATCTGGAATGGTGCCCTTTTGTTGGTCTGGGAATCTCCAAGATAATCAAACTTGATTTAAAAAATAAAATATTTCTGATACACGGAAAATCAGCAATAGCAGAAGAATACAAGAAATTCTTTGGAATACAAAAAGATAACATGATTGACCATTATATCAGAGGACTATTGAATTCCTTTATAGAAGAATTACTTAAAGAAAAAATGTTTACTGTAGAAACAAGGTGTATTGCATCCGGAAATGCTTATTGCGAGTTTATCATAAAGCCGATGAAGAAATGGAATAAAAATGACAAATTAGTAAAAAGCCAGATGATAAGTGAATTCAAAAATGTGGAAGAAATGGAAGAAAAGATGCATCTTTTCTTTGCATCCAAATCATAGATTAAACCTCCTTCCCATCTCTTCAAATGTAGATAAGTATGGTTCTCTTGTGTTCTTCTTATTCCAGTGCAGGGAAACTGCCGGCTCATTTACTTCTGGGTAAAATCTAACCTCATCAAACCGGACTACACCCATCTTTTCATACATCTTCTCATTTAACACGCTTGTCATATAACATAAATCACTTACTCCTTTTTTTTTCATAAACAAATACAGTATTCCTGCCAGACCAATAAGCGCCCCCAATCCCTTTTCCCGACGGACTACTATCTTTGAAGATTCCCATAACTCATTACATTTGCATTTTAACCTGGATAAATCAAATACTTCTTCTATCTTAAAACCCAAATCAGATGGCGGCGTGACCCTTAATGTCCCGATAACTTCTTTATTTTTACTTGCCATAAAAATAGTGGAAATAGCATCATATTCATCTATGATTCTCTTTTCCGGAAACTGAGTTTCATTAGCATAACCAACCTCCTTGAATACCTCATACCTCAATCTGTAACATGCCTCTTTCTCTTCCTGAGTTTCAGCTTTTTTTAACTCAATATTTCCCATCATTCTGATTAATGTTTTGACCTTACTAGATATTTCCGGTTCAACCAGAGTTTCGGTTGGTTTAACTAATGGTTCAACTGAAGTTCCTTTAGATTTCAGATTATCCTTATTACTTAAACTATACTCTCTTATCTTAGAATTCATACTTTCATCCCCCCCTCATTTTTAATTATCTTGGCTTTACAAGCCAATTATTCTTACTGGAAGTTAACCTAATCTTCAGGATTATGTAGTCTTATCTGCTCCCTTATTGAGTCTTATTTTTTTGCTACTATAAAATAATTTTGACCAAAATAAGCATCATCCTCAGAATGTACTATCTCTCTAAATCCAATCCCATCCTGAAGTATCTGCTCAAGCTGTCTGGTTTCATAAAGATTTTTCATATTTTTTCCAAATAATTCTTTATTGCAGGATACGAAAATTCTAACTTCTTCTAATTGTTCAGAATTCAGGTTCAGATTTGCTATATCTTGTTTGAAACTGTCTTCAAGAACAGCAGAGTCTATATCTGGCTTGGGACCAGATACCACCAATATTCCTTCTGGTCTTAAAACACGGTATGCTTCTGCAAGAACCTTTTCCGGATTGTCAGCAGAATAAAGCATATTTATGCAGGCAACACCCATAAAAAAGTTACTTGCAAATTTAAGATACGAGCTGTCCTGTTGTGCCAGAATAGCTCCAGGCACTTGTTTTTCTGCAATAGCAAGCATTTCTGGATTTGAATCAATGCCATACAGCTTCTGGCTGTTGTTTAGTCTTTTCAGCAGATTACCTGAGCCACAGCCTGTGTCCAGTACTTTTTCGCAGGACTGGAGGCATTCTGCTGTCTTGTCCATCAAACTATTGTATAATGAACTGAATTCTATTACATGATATACAGTAGCATATCTCTCCCAAATATTATCCCCTTTTTTCATTTTTTATCATAGTATTTTGAATTATTTTAATTTTACTGTTAAAGTTTATCCTAAATTAATAAATAATATGACTTCCTTTATAAAATTATCCTAAAATCTGGAATATTATCCTAAATCAGAGGGTAGTTTTATATACATTAAAAGGGGAATAAGAATATTAAATAGCAGTAGTAATTTAAAATGATATCAACAAAAAATATGATGGACCCTCTCCTTGAATTAGGATTAAATAAATATGAGGCAAAGGTCTATCTTACTCTTGTTGCAGAAGGCACATCAACTGCAAAAAATATTGCTGATATTGCAGGGATTCCATACGGCAAGGTCTATGAAATAATAAACTCTCTTTCCAAAAAGGGTTTTTCAATGGTTCTTCCAACAAAGCCAATGAGATGCCAGGCAGTTTCTCCAAAAGATGTAATGGTATCTGTAAAAGAAAAGTCACAGCAGAAGCACAAAAAACTGGAGAGTCAGATTACTGAACAATTAGAGCCCATGTTTAAAGAAAGCAGGCAATTCAAAGAACCAAAGTCATTATTCTGGATTATTAACGGCAGGTCTAATGTTACAAAAAAACTCAATGAATTATTCAGGAAATCACGGAAAAGCATAAATATTTATATTTCTTCAAACGGGCTGTCAAGACTGCTGTTTCACAAGGAAGTATTAAAGGAGATGCATAAAAAAGGAGTTGCAATCAACATTGCTGCTGTCACAAACAAGAAAGTCCTGGAAGAAATAAACTCACTGAATTTCTGCTGCATAAAGCGCATTCTGGAAGCCGGGAATCATTTCTTTTCAGTTGACGGAAAAGAATGCGTTGTTATTGAGCCAATTCCTGATGATGATAACCTGCTATACGGCAGAGACCAGGCAATATGGATATCAAATCCCTCGTTTGCAAACTTCTTTGAAAAATTCTTTAATGCTGATTTTAATAGGGCAAAGAAAATTAATAACAACTGATTGCTGTTAGCTTTTCAGATTTAATTTCTCCAGTTTTATCTTGCCTTCCTCAACTGTCATGGCAACTTCGTCTTTATCTGTCAGCTTTGCCTCCTTGGTTATAATCTTTGGAAGAAGGATTCTTTCGCCCCTGAAATCAAGGTTTGTTATTACCTGTTTTTTTGGGCCATTATTTCTAAGTTCTCTCATTATCTCTGCTCCCTGCAATTTTTTTCTTTTGTCAACAAAATCCTTGGTTTTTTTATGCAGATACCTGGCTATTTTTGTTGCAACATCTATCTTTGTTGCCTGCGTTATTCCCTGAAGTCCCGGAGATATGTTTGCTTCTATAACCATAGGTCCTTTCACCCCCTCAAGAATATCTACTGCGCAGATTTCTGCTCCAAGTGCCTGTGCTGTATCTACTGCAATTTTCTGGGTATATGCATCTATTTTATAAAATTCTCCTGCTCCTCCTGCATGGATATTTGCTCTTTTTTCCCCGAGATTTGCTGTTCTTCTCATTGCAGCCACAACCTGGTTTCCAATGACAATAGCCCTGATATCTGTGCTGTCTGTTTCAACATACTCCTGTATCAGAAATGACTGCCTTAATGCAGTCAGTGCATCAAGCATTGAAGATGCTGCTGCAAATGACTCTGCAAACATGACTCCTTTTCCCTGAGTTCCTGAAGGAAATTTCATTATGATTGGATAATTTATTTTTTCAAGTATTTTTTTTGTAGAGTCAGATGTTGCGCTCAGGTAAGTATGGGGCATGGGAATATTATGTTTCTGCAGTTTAAGGTGCGTTAATATTTTATCATGTGCTGTTGTAAATGTTTCTGCACTAATCGGCATATATGAATTTCTTGATGCTGCAATTGTAATTGCTTTTAACAGCGGCGCATATCTGAATGAGCCCTTTGCATAGATGCAGTCATACTGCTCTAATGGCTGCCCTTTATGAAGAATACCTGCACCTTTTGAAGTAAGATTAACTTCAATATCCCGTATATTCAGCTCATCAACTACCTTAAAGTATTTTTGCATGGCTTTAATAGTCATTTTTGATGACTTGCTTCCAAGAGATATTACAGCTGCTTTTAGAGTCATTTTTTATCTGGATTTATAAGGAAACCTTTTTTAAGAACATTCTGCCCGATTAATGCCTTGTATTTCATGTGTTCTCTGTCTGCTATTGTAAATTCTGCATTTATATCTTTTCTGGCAATTAAAATAGGGGCTTTGATTACCGGCCTCAGCCTGTTTCCATGCGCTGATTTAACAAGTATTGTTTTTATCACAGGGCCAAGCTGAAGCAGTGCAGCAAGTTTTGCATCAATTGAACTTCTTGTTGCTCCTGTATCTATCCTTGCAATTATTGTTCTGGATGTTCTTTTGCCGGATATTCTTACTTTTTCAGTAAGCCCGATAATTATCTTTTTCATAGATTCCCACTTGCAGAAATAGTAGATTTATGGTTTAAAAACCTTCTGGTTTAAACAATAAACATACCATTAAATCTATGACTGATG
The DNA here is from genome assembly GCA_019322545.1 of Candidatus Woesearchaeota archaeon. GTDB lineage: Archaea > Nanobdellota > Nanobdellia > Woesearchaeales > JAHWIL01 > JAHWIL01. The sequence continues at coordinate 5,457 of JAHWIL010000103.1, read as the reverse complement.
ATTTTTTATATATCTTCTATTTTAGAAATCTTTCCTTCTACTATGATTTCAAGCCCCTGCGGTGAATATACTGCTGTAAAAAGGCTTGAGCGTTCTGCAAGATATGGTGACAGATGAGGAAGAAAATACTGTTTAAATGTTTCAGGAGATACTATTCCGCTTGGTCTTTGGATTTGGTCTCTGCCTGGCAGGCTTCTTAGTGCAGCAGTTGTTCTTCTTCCGTAGATTATATTGTATATTGCCTTTGACCTCAAAACCTCATCTGGAATAGTTCCAAGAAGATGTTTGCCAGGGGATTTTCTGAATGTCTTGTTTTTTGACCTGCCGTCTTTTTCAAGCAATTCTCCCCTGCTGTTTACCCTCATTTTTGTAAAAATTATCCTGCCTGTCTGTTTTCTATTAAAAAATAATGACTTATTTCCAAGATTAAAATTAGTGATATAATCTGCAATAGTCAGCAGCAAATCCCTGTAAAATATAGAATATCTGTTAGGGTCATATTCTGAAAACATTTCATCCAGATACTTGGAAAACTGGTTTGACACCTGCCCTAATCTACTGGATAATCTTTTTATGTCTGCTTCAAGCTCTCTTATCTTTATTGGGTGAGGAATCTTGTATTTTTCCCTGAAGTGCCTTAATTTTTCAGGGTCTGATAACATAGAGTGAGCTTCATTTATTTCAGTGAATCTTCTTTTGCTGCCTCCTCTCCTGTCAGGATGGTAAATAAGGCTGAGTGCCCTGTATTGGGATTTGACAATATCTATAAGCTGAGAATCTTTTAAGCTCTTTAAATCTGCTGGAGATATACCAAGCACTCTGAAGGGATTTTTAGGCATTGGGTCACCTGCGTGTTATGTTTTTATTCAGGTCTTCCTCTGCAGTTTCTACATCCTCCCGCCCTTCCAGATTATGACGGCATGCAGGGGGATTTTCAAATGCTTCATTTTCATCTTCTGAAAGAGGAAAACCTTCTTCAAGAATATCACAAAGAGTATCAAAATTTACTATTTCATATTCTCTTGCAAGAGCAATAGCTATTCTTGCCTGGGTATCTGTATATCTTATGCTGCTTTTTCTCCTTACATTTCCAAAATATTGATTAGATTCAGGCGCAAAGATTTCATTTAATCTGTGCAGCTGCCCTATAATAAGTTCACTGTCTAATGGTCCGGAGCCAAATACATCATGAAACTCAACTAGGATGTCTAATGCAGGTGTGCCTTGATTAGTACCAGCAAATGTTTTTTTGACTGCCATGTACTCTCCAATCTCGTTAATGGTCAGGTCTTTATCCATGAGTTTTAATATTGATGGCAGATTTGTATTATATAATTCTCTTATTGCAGCAACTTCTCCAACCTGGTCTAAAGAAAGATGATATTCCTGCATTGCTTTTGCAAGGTATGTTTCTGTGTGCCCTGTGCGTATAGCAATTTCTCTAAGAGGTCTTTTTTCTATTGCCTGCTCAGGTGCTACAGGTTTATGGTTGTCATAATTTGTTTCCATTTTTATTCTTATATTTGTTATTGAGTAGTGATTAATAAACCTTTCGGTTTTATTTTTCAAGCCCACGAATCATTTACTTTTCTTTCATCATCGGGAAAAAAATAATCTCTCTTATAGAAGGAGCATCTGTAAGAAACATGATTAATCTGTCAACACCAATTCCAAGCCCTCCTGTCGGCGGCATTCCTGTTTTCATTGCCTCTACAAATTCAGAATCCATTGGATTTGCCTCTTCATCTCCTTTTTTTCTCATCTGCTCTTGTTTCTTAAGCCTTTCAAACTGGTCTTTGGGGTCATTTAGTTCAGAATAAGCATTTGCAAGCTCTACTCCATTTACAAATCCCTCAAATCTTTCTACAAGTTCCTCATTTTTTCTGTGGGTTTTTGTCAAGGGACAGATTTCTTTTGGATAATCTGTTATAAATGTCGGCTGTATGAGATGCTCCTCGCATTTTTCCTCAAATATCGCATTTATCATCTCATCCCTGCTTCCTGTCTCAATCTTCAGTTTTCTGCAGGTTTCTTTTAGTTTTTTTTCAGGCATTTTTTTAATGTCAATCTTTGCTATTTTTTTAATTGCCTCTGCCATTGTCATTCTTCTCCAGGGAGGCTTGAAGTCAATTATTTTTCCCTGATAATTTACCTTGGTTTTTCCATGCAGTTTTATTGTGATATATGCAATCATCTCTTCTGTAAGTTTCATCATGCCATTATAATCTGAATATGCCTGGTAACATTCCATCATTGTAAACTCAGGATTATGATTCTTGTCAATCCCTTCATTTCTGAAGTTTTTGCAGATTGTATATACTCTTTCCATTCCGCTTATGATTAGCCTTTTCAGGTAAATCTCAGGAGATATTGAAAGAAACATGTCCATTTTCAATGCATTAAGGCGCGTTTTAAATGGCTTTGCATTTGCCCCTCCGTAAACCGGCTGAAGAAGAGGAGTTTCAACCTCAATAAAGCACCTGTTGTCAAGAAAATCACGCATGTATTTTATTATCTTTGTTCTCTGCAGAAATCTTATTCTTGTTTCAGGATTCATGATCAAATCAAGATGCCTCTGCCTGTATTTTAATTCCGGGTCTTTCAGGCCATGCCATTTTTCCGGAAGAGGATTTATTGCTTTTGTAAGGAATGTGAGTTTTTTTATGTGGATTGACAATTCCCCTGTTTTTGAGCGGAAAGGAGTTCCTTCAATCCCGATTATATCCCCAATATCAAGTTTTTTAAACAGCTTGAATTGTTTTTTATTTTCATCTTCTTTTATATAGAATTGTATTCTGCCTGTCAAATCTTCAATATCCCCGAATGCTGCCTTGCCCATTTTTCTCAGGGCCCTTATCCTTCCTGCAACTGATACTTTTTTTCATGATTTTTCCTGATTTTTCAGTTTTGAAAATTTTGTTATAATATCTGCAGAATGGTCTTTGACATCAAAAAAATGAGGATAAATATCTATTCCAAGATTTTCAATTTCTTTGAGTTTGCTTAATCTCTCCTTTACAAGAGGCTGCTCTGCCATAGAATATGGTTTTGCTTATTTTATATATAAATGTTAGTGTTGTAGGGCTGTCCAAGTAAAATATTTTTCACTTTCCTTGCTGAATTTGCTGAAAAACACGAAGTGTTTTTTGGTATGCTCAGAAATCTCTGATTTCTGACATTTCTACTCTCTCGCCTGTCAGGAGAGTAGAAAAATTCAGATTAAGAATTCAGACCTCGGCAAAATCTTATTCAATGTTTATAGAACTCCTTATCAAGAAAATTTTTTATGATTTTCATGCTTGGAAAATAAACTTTTTTTGGAAGATTGCTCAATTCAAACCATTTCCATTCTGTGATTTCGTCCGGCTCCATTACTTTTGGCTCATGGCTGCAGTTTTCGCATAAAAATCCCACAGTAACAAAATGAGCATCATGAACAACATCATTTGTCACGCTTATTGCTTTAATCTGCTCTTTTGTTAATATAATTCCTGTTTCTTCAAGAACTTCCCTGACTGCTGCTTCTTTCAGCTCTTCTCCAAAATGAAGCTTGCCTCCGGGCATTGTCCATGTTCCTTCTCCGTGAAGAAGGGAATCTGCTTTTTCAGCATCATCATGGCGCTTGCCGAGAAGCACCTTATTATCTTTTAAAATCATTATCCCAAATCCTGCTCCCATTATTTTGTCTGTCATTTTATTAACTCAGTCAATTATATTGACTGGAAATAAGTATGGGCCCAGAGGGACTTTCGGAACATAGCGAAACACTCGCTTCGCTCGTGCTGTTCGAACCCTCGACCCCCCGCTTACTTTTAGATGGTCCAAAAGGATTGGACTCAGCCCAATAAGAGGCGGGTGCTCTAGCCAGGCTAAGCTATGAGCCCGTGATTATAGAAAGTTCTAAATTGTTTATAAAATTTATGAAAAAAAGAATTTGAATTATCACTTTTACCTAATAGAGGTGAATAATAGAAAGCTTTATAAATTGATTTTGCTATGATGCAGCTATGGGAGAAATATTGATTTTAGACAAAATAGTAAATGAATTAACTGGAAATAACCAGGAATATATCCTATTTGGCGAGAAAGATTATGTTAAAATAGGGGGAGATTCTCATGATTTGGTATTTCATTATCTGCTAAGAAATATTCCATTTGAAAGCCTGCATGAAGACAGCCTGCTTGTTGTTCCTGTTCTTGGCTATGAAAATCCAGATGATTATGACAAGGCCATAATCGCTATCAATGAGATATATTTAAAAAATCCAAATCTTTCTGTTTTTGCAATAAGAGATGCAAAAGAAAAAGAGTTTACCCACAGAAAAAAGACAAAAAAACTATCAGGAAAATCATTGAAATTCTTTGATATCAATCATGCAGGCCTTGGAACAGAAGTTGTTTCAAGAGCTGGTTATGCTATAACAAGCGAGGAAGAGTTAAGTAATAAATTCAAGGACTGGACTGAAGACAATAAACGTTTTTCAGCATTAAAAAAAGAATTAGATGATAGATATCTGGCATGATTAATTAAGATAAGGGTCAACACACTTTATGTATCTTGCTATATTCCTCTGCTTTCTTTTTCTGATTAAATCCACTGCCTGTTCAAAATCAAGGTCTTTTTCCTGGATTACTGCTGTTTTTCCGTGCCTTGCATAGAATATTGCAGTTGCAAGAACTTCTATGTCTGCTCTTGAAACTGAATAATTATCTTTAATTTTTTTTTCTCAGGTCGCTTACTGTTATTGGCCTCCTTCTTTCTTTCCTGCTTTTACTTTTTTCTCTTTCTTCTCTTATATATCCCAGAGTTTTTCTGGTCATATTAATATATCTCTGTCTCAGTGCATGCGGCAGTTTATATGTCATCTGCTCTCTCTTTTTCGGGTTTTCTTCTTCCAGGATAGGCGCTATCTTCTGGTAAAATTTTGCTTTTTCAGTTTGTCCAAGATATTTTCTTGCAATTTCCTGATATTTTCCTATAGCATGTTCATCAATTCTGGTTTTATGCTCTCTTATATGACTCTCCAGCAGTCTTGCTCTTGGTGTATTCATATTTCCCCAGTTTCTTTCCTTGTTTTTCACTTCTTTTAGAACCTCTTTTGGGACAAATACTGCATCATACCTGTCCAGCATTTCCTTGACTTCTTCAGGACTATAATCAAGAACTGCAGATGAATCAATAATGATTGCTCTCTTATTCGGGTCATCTTCTGCATCATTAACTCTTTCTGCAAATTCCTCTGGAGAAACAATTTTTTCCAGGGCTGTTCTTCCTATAATAAACAAACCTGCTGAGACTGCAAATGAGATTAATCCAAGAATAAATGTAGTTTGTGATTTGATGCCAATTCCAATAACAGCGCCTGTTATGCTGGACCTGGTTAGTGTAAACAGGGATATTCCTAAGAATAGAAATAGGATTCCTAAAATCTTATAAATCTTTTTTTGCATTTTTTT
>JAHWIL010000102.1 GCA_019322545.1 Candidatus Woesearchaeota archaeon | reverse complement strand
TTGCAGCACAGCTGCACAGCCCCGTCGCAGTCAACAGACAAAGAACGTCTTCCTGCTGTGCATCCCCCGTTGGTTTTTCCATTAAGGTGGTTTTTTATTCCTTTAAAATAAATTATTGGGTCCATAATCCCAAGTCCTTGTTTTTTCAGTTTTATTATTCTGTCAACAATCCTGATTAATTTTTCTTTTGATTTCCTGTTATTAAAATAAAGAGCCTCGTCATCAGGAATATTGTTATAAACATTCCTGAATACCAGCCCGACTGTAAGGGGAATCCTGTAACTGTGAATCAATCTTATTGTTTCAACTGCAGAGTCCATGTTTTTCTTTGTTAAAACAAAATGTGTCTTGAGCCCAAATCCATATTTCTTTTTGGCTTTCAGCAGCAACCCAAATACATTTCTGCTATGGGAATAATCTTTTTTTGATTCATTAAATGCGAATATGCTGTCAATAGAAAGCTCTATGAAATCAACGCCAGTTTTTCCTATTTTTTCAATATAATCCTTATTTAATAAAACTCCGTTTGTAGTAAAATAAGTAAAAAAACCCTTGTTAACAGAATACCTTAAAATCCTGCAGAAATCTTTTCTCAATGTCGGCTCTCCGCCAAAAAAAGCTACAGCCCTGACACCCAAAGAGTATAATTTGTCAAGTGCTTTCATTATTTCGTTTGTATTGAGCTCTTTTTTCTTGTTATCAACTACAAAACAATATTTGCATTTCAAGTTGCATTTCCTTGTCAGGTAAAAATGAACCCAGAAAGGGTAGCCTTGGGAATTGGACTTTAGTGAAAGCAAGTAGGATTTAGCAAGCTTTAATTTTCTTCCAAGAGTTAAATAAGCCATGAGATTTTAATATGACTCAGCCAGTTTATAATTATTATGGTAAATCAAAACTTATAAATAGTAATCCAAGTTAAATTCCTGCATGGAAGAAATAGAAGTAAAAATACTTGAAATAAATAAAAAAGAGATGATTAAGAAGTTAAAGAAGCTGGGTGCTAAAAAAACATTTGAAGGAAAAATTTATGCAGTTTCTTATGATTTTAAGAATGGAGTTCTTGCAAAAAAAAATTCTTTCATAAGATTGAGAAGAGTTGGGAATAAATCATTTCTTACATATAAAAGAAAAATAACCCAAAGAAAAGCAAAAATAATGAAGGAGATAGAAACAGAGATAGATGATTTTAATGAAATGCGCAAGATATTGCTGGCAATTAACTTAAAGCCTGCAAATGATTATACCAAAAAAAGAACTTCATATAAATTAGGAAAAGTAACATTTGAGATTGATGAATACAAACAAATACCTGCTTATATGGAGATTGAAGCTCCAACCATAAAACAAATAAATAAATTCATTAAAAAATTAAGCATTGATAAAAGCAAAATAAAAACATGGACAGGCAAAGAAGTATTCAAACATTATGGAATCAAAACAAAGTTTATGAGGATTTGACATGCCAAAAAAATTCAAATTTACAATTCCAGATTATATTACTTCTATTCGTTTTGTTGCCACACCAATCATATTTGCATTAATCCTGACAAGGCATGCCCACATTGCATTCCTAGTGTATGTTGCAGCTGCGCTGACAGATGCAGTTGATGGAATTTTTGCCAGGATATTTAAGCAGAAGAGTGAATTTGGCGGAATGTTTGATGCTCTGGCAGACCGCTGTTTAGGTTTTTTTACTTTGCTTGCTCTGTTAATGATGGATGTTCTTTCTTTATTTGCAATAATAATCCTGATTTGTTATGCAGCAATAGAATTGGGAATGGGCGCATGGATAACTATAAAATACAAAAAATTCTATTTGTATTTTGTCCATAGAAATTCAATAAGATATTTTGCGGTGGCGCTCTTCACATTAATCGGCGGCTATGTTCTCAATTGGAACACCTCAATAAGCATAGCCAATATAATGTTAGTCATCTCAATACCATTTGCAATCTATGTAATAATTGACTATGTAAAATATATTTTAACCCATAAGAAGTGGAGATAGGCAATTTATTTATTTTCAATCCTAACAACATATATATTAGCAAACAGAAAAGTATATTAAGGAGTCCTGCTTTCTAAAATCTACATTTTGTGTTTAGACGACAACCAAATACCATATTTTGTGGTTATTCTAAAGTGACACTACGAAAATTAGAGTAACCTAGGTTAAAATCCAACACAATATGTTGTGTTTAAGAGGTGTTCAAAAGATGAGATGTCCATTTTGCAATTCTACAAAAACAAGAGTAGTTGACAAAAGAACTACTGATGAATTTGCTAATAAAAGAAGGAGAGAATGCCTTTCTTGCGGAAAAAGATTCTCAACATTTGAAAGAATTGAAATAGAGAAGACGAGAAATAAAGTTCCTTATGCCAAGAAAAGAGACGGAAAGCTTGTTGAATTTGACCAGAAAAAGATAACAAATGCAATATTCAAAGCTGCAGAATCTGTTGGCGGAAAAGATAAAACAACTGCGCAGCAGCTCTCAGACAAGATTGTGGATGTAATAAACAGCAAATTCAGCATTAAAAAAATTCCCACTGTTGAAGAAATTCAGGATGTTGTTGAAAATGTTCTTATTGAACAAGGGCATGCAAAAACAGCAAAAGCATATATTCTTTACAGACAGAAACACAAGGAAATAAGAGCTACAAAAAGCACATTTATTGATGTCACCAATACAATCAATAGTTATCTTGACAAGCTTGACTGGCGTGTAAGGGAAAATAGCAATGAGATGTTTTCATTCTCCGGATTGTTATTATACACTGCAGGAAGAGTGATGTCAAATTACAATCTCAATGAAATGTATACTCCTGCAATATCAGAAGCACATAAAAACGGGAATATGCATATCCACGATTTAAGCCATGGAGTTATTGCATACTGCTGCGGGCATTCATTAAAGAACCTGCTTCTTATGGGATTTGGCGGTGTTCAAAATAAAGTTGAATGCAAACCAGCAAAACACCTAAGCACAGTTGTACATCAAATGGTAAATTATATTGGCTGCCTTCAAATGGAGTTTGCAGGAGCACAGGCATTCAGCTCGGTAGATACATTGCTTGCGCCATTTGTAAGAGAAGATAAACTGACATTTAAGCAGGTAAAACAAAACATGCAGCAATTAGTATTTTCATTAAACATTCCTTCAAG
>JAHWIL010000101.1 GCA_019322545.1 Candidatus Woesearchaeota archaeon | reverse complement strand
TTTTAATATCTTCTTTCTTTTTGTCGGAAATCGGAGATTTCTGATCATGCTCAGAAACATCTTTTGTTTCTGACACTTCCTGCTTTTTTTCTTCAATTTTCCTTATTTCCTGTTTTGTTTCCTCTATCTTCTTTTCAACTTTCTCAACCTTTGCCTGAACAGGCTCGTCTGGTATCTTAGCTTCTGCCTTCAGGTTCAATGCCTGCCTCTCTGCTGTTTCAACAAGCTCTCCTGCAATCATATCACACATTATTTTTGCTTCTTTTGCCAGCGCCTTTGCCTCGTTGAATGCCTTTGGAATCATTGTTTCAACAACTTCTTTTGTATAATATCCTGCTTCAACTGCAAGATTAAATGCCCAGGTATGCGCATCCTGCAGCTGCTTTAGGAATGCAGCTTCATCAATTGCAAGCACATCTCTCTTGTAGATTGTTCCATTTTCATAGATTGCTGTGATATTTAATCCGATTTCCATCGGCTCAATATTAAATCTTGCCAGAAGTTCTGCTACTTTTGGCTTTATTACTTCTCCTTCTTCTACAACAACTGAATCAGAGACAACTGCAATCTTTCCTCCTTCAACAGAGGTTTTAATGCCAAGCATCCCCAATTCTCCTATGATTGGACCTGGTGCAAAAGCTGTTGGACCTGCAGGAATTATCAAGTCATAAGGAGCTATTTGTCCTGCTTTTGCAGGAGCTGAACTCTTGCTTTTCCCGATTATCTTGTATAATCTGAATGGATTCTCTTTTGTGAACATCAATGCAGGCATTCCTGTTAGATATGGCTCTATTTTTCCTATCTCTTTCTTGTCTTTTTTTGCCTGCTCTATTGCAATCCTAATCAGCCTTCTTTTAGCCATTTTCAGGACAACCAATTCCTTAAGCTGGCTCCTCATTTTCTGAAGCTGGGGAGCAGGAAGGTTCTCCATATCAACAGCAGCAATGATGGGATATTCCCTGATTAATCTAGCAAAATCTTCAACAACCTTTCTTTTGTATTTTGCTATTTTTGCTGGTTTCATCTTTATTTTTTAATTAGGACTGGCTTGCCCATTGTGAATTTCAATAATATGTTTTTGATATTATGCTCTGCATTTGGAAGGTGATGCATCAATGCATCATGCACTGTCTGGATATTGTCTATAATCTGCTCATCAGGCATATCTTCTTTTCCAACTGCTGTCTGCACCATCAATGAGGTTTTTGCAGTTAGACGAATTGTTTTCTGCAGTTTTTCATAAAGAGGTTTTAATGCAGCATTTGGAGGGACAACACAGCCTGCTTTTGGATTTGGCATTTTTCCCTTTGGACCAAATATTTTACCAAAGGTTGTAGCGACTTTTGGCATGATTGTTGCCTGTGCAATAAAATAATCAAATTGTTTTGCCAGTTTTTTTGTTTCTGTTTTGTCTTTTGCGAATCTTGGAAAATCATCAACAAGAATATATTTATCTACAGCTCCTTTTGCATTATTTTCCATCTCAGGACCGATTAATGCGCAAATCTTTGCTTTTTTTCCTTTTGGATAATGCAGTTCCTGAAAGAAGTCAACATGATTCTCTGTTTTTTTGAGGTCCATGTCTTTTAGAGTTATGATTAAGTCGTAAGTTTGATTAAAATTACGTTTTTGAGATTTTTCCTTTAATTCCTTAATTGCGTTTATTATGCTCTGCTTTTCCATGTTTCTACCCTCCTATTAACAAAGTTAATAGTTATACGGGAATTCTGTATTTTTGTTTGGAATGATGATTGGTTTATAAATGTTATTGTTATTTTGAAATATCATGCTAACTTTGTTTCCACTACAGTATATGCCTGACTATCTTTTTAGAATTTATAAAGATTGTTTTGTAATTTAATTACTTTTAAGTGATGATGAATAGAAAGGTTTATATATTTGCTGTGATTTCTATATGTAAGATGACACAAAGAACTATATTTGGAATCAGAGAATTTGATTTTAATAGTTCTAATTCTAAAAGTTATAATAAATCATATTAATCTGGGTTTTCTTCCGGGTAATATTTTTGATGCTGTGATGTGCGGCTGTAATCCCGGTTTCTAAAACTCCAGACTCATTATTACTTGCCAAAGCTCTACCCCCTCATGGTTCAATGGCAGAACAATCGGCTGTAAACCGGTTGATGCTGGTTCAATTCCGGCTGAGGGGATTAAGCCATGCGGGCTTAAAACGCGGAGGATATGAAAAATGGAACAAGAAACTATGAAAGTGAAAGTAGCACTCTTAACACCTTACCTATTTCAAACTGTCCAGGATTTGGAGAGTAGATATGATTTAGGGGAGGTGTTTAATCAAATTGTGCACTTTGGATATCAACCTGATAAGATAATCAGAGACAAGGAGATTACAGACGGCAAGAGAATAGTCATGATTGACAGGCCAAAGGATTTAACGACCTTAGCTCTTTTGGACTGCTGTGCTGGAGCAGACCTTGTAATATCTGGAAGTGCAGATGATGCAGAAGATTTTGTGCTGAGATTCCTGAAGGATACTGGATTGATAGTTGCAAGATTCAGTATCTTTTACAGAGGACCTAGCAGATATACAGGAATGGCTCCAGAGGATACAGGATATGCTCTTGATATTCCAAAAGACCCGGATGCAGTCAAGGCTCTTTTGACGCATGGAATGTTCCTGGATGGACTAGTTAAGCGTGAAGAAGCACAGATGAGGGTGGCATTGGAATGTCTAAGTACAAGACTGCCAAAGCCAATCTTAGCAACACCATACTTAACTAAATGTCTAGATGGAGGTAGGTAAAAATGGAAACAAAAAGGACATTGGAGATTTTGGTAGTTGATGACCTGGAAGAGAACAGGAAAGCAGCACAGATATATTTTGCTGAGGTATCTGATGTTCATGTAGATTTTGCTGTAACATTAGAAGAAGGAATGCAGAAACTTAAGCAGGACAGATATGATGTTGGTATATTTGACTTGTATCTGCCAAAGACAGAAGGAATTGCACCAAAGCCATTGGGATTTGATTTAGCTGAAGAAGCTGAGAGATTGCTTGTGCCTTGGGCTGTGATAACTGCTGGAACAGACCACCATAATTGCAAGGCAGCTTTTGTACATTATTTTTGGGATGGTGAAGGTGTATTGCATGAACTAACTGAGCTACCGAAGACAGAGCCAAGAGCTTGGGAGATAACTTACGAGAGATTGATAAATCCTTTTAGTGAGAGAAGCCCAATATACCTGGCTATGAAAAAGATTTGCCCGGAGGTTCCTTCAAG
>JAHWIL010000100.1 GCA_019322545.1 Candidatus Woesearchaeota archaeon | reverse complement strand
GCTTGCGCCAATCAGTGCAACAGTTCCCGGGTTAAAAATCCTGTCAAGATTCATTTGATTATTATCCTCGCATCAGCAATAACTGCTTTTTTTTCATTTACAATGACAGGATTAAAATCAATCTCAGCAATTCTTTTATTTGCCATAATCATCTTTGAAACCTTTGTAATCATACTAACAATTGATTTAATATTTGCTTTTTTCTGACCTCTTGCTCCGGCAAGCAAGGCATATCCTTTGATTTCTTTAACCATATTCTCAGCTTCTTTTCTATTGACCGGGGCAATTCTGAATGAAACATCATCCAGAACCTCAACAAAAATTCCGCCAAGCCCGAACATGACAACAGGCCCGAATTGTTCATCATATTTGGCTCCGATTATAATTTCATGCCCAGAACACATCTTCTGAACCAAAACTCCTGTTATCTTTGCTTTTCTTTTAATCTTCATCATCTTGTTATATGCATCAAGCAGTTGTTCTTTATTTCTTAATTCAACAGCCACCCCACCAAAATCGCTTTTATGTATTATATCAGGAGAAACAATCTTAAGAACAACAGGCCAGCCAATAGACTCTGCTGCTTTGACAGCTTCTTCTAAATTCCTTGCAAACCTGCTTTTGCAAAATAGGAGATTATGTCTTCCAAGCATTTGTCTTGTCTTATTAATATCGAGCATAATCCATAAGATTTCTTTTCTATATATAAAAACTTCTTTAAAATCCCAGATTCAAGAACATAAATCTTTATATATGAGTTATTGTTTTATAACTATCAAGAGAGTAACATTTGGGGAGAGTTACAGCACAAGGTTGTTATTTTAAAATGACAATCTTAAAAAAAATTTTCAAAAAAGGGGGAGGCTAAATGATAGTTAAAGATGAATTTTTAGGAAAACTTAGAAGATTTTTTTCTTTGAACTTGTATGAAGTAAAGATATGGACAGCTCTACTTTCAAGGGGTGTTTCAACAGCAGGAGAGTTAAGCGATATTGCAAATGTTCCGCGCTCAAGAAGCTATGATGTTCTTGAATCTCTTGAGAAAAAAGGATTTGTTGTGATGAAGCTCGGCAAGCCTATAAAATACATGACAATTCCACCTTCAGAGGTAGTTGAAAGGGTAAAAAAGAATATGAGGGAAGAAGCAGACGAAAAAGTAAAGCGTCTTGACAACCTCAAAAAAACAGAAGTGCTCTCTGAATTAAATACCCTTCACAACCAAGGGATTGAGCTTGTAGACCCTGCAGATTTGTCTGGTTCATTAAGAGGAAGGCATAACCTATACAACCACCTTGAATTGACAATTAAAAAAGCAGAAAAATCAGTCACAATAATGACAACAGCCCAGGGCTTTATGAGAAAAGCAGAAGGGTTTAAATCCACCTTTGAAAAACTGAAGAAAAAAGGAGTTGCAATAAGAATAGCAGCCCCAATAACAAAAGAATCAAAAAACTCAGTAAAAGAACTTGCAGGAATTGCAAATATCAGGCACAATGGGGATATTAATGCAAGGTTTGCAATTGTTGACGGAAAAGAAGTAGTTTTTATGGTTCTTGATGACAAGGAAGTTCACCCTACTTATGATGTGGGCATCTGGATTAACACTCCGTTCTTTGCAAAGGCTCTTGACAGCATGTTTAATCTTGCATGGAAGGACATGAAAGCTGTTAAATAAAAACTTCTTTTTTTATCTTCTTTTTAATCTAAAAAATAAGAGAACAAAGAGCAACTTTTTTAAATTCCCGCCTTTTATTCTATCTTTATGGACATCAAAAAACTGATAGACAAATTGCATCCATACGAGAGGAAAGTTCTTCCTGTTCTGGCAAAAATTACTGCCTTGGATGAGATTGTTAAAAGAACAGGACTGCAGGAGATTGAAGTAATGCGCGCACTGCAGTGGCTTGCAAACAAGAAAATAGTAGAACTAAAGGAAGAGCTGAAAGAAACAGTTGAGCTTGATAAACAGGGAAAAGTATATCTTGAACAAAACCTGCCAGAAAGAAAATTTCTAAATGCCTTGCTTAAGGAGGCATTAATATTAAATGAAATAAGAGAAAAAGCAGGCTTGAATAAAAATGAGTTAAATGTAGCTTTGGGATTGTTAAAATCAAAAATGGCAATTGAATTGTCAAAAAAAGCAGGAGAAATAAGAATTACAATCACTCCTCTCGGAAAAACTCTTCTCAAAAAAGAATCACTTGAAGAGGCATTTCTGAAAAAACACTTTCCAATTGAAATTAAAAAATTAGAGCCAGAGGAAAAACACGCATTAGAGCTTCTTAAAAAAAGGCAGGGGATAATAAAAACAAAATTGTTAAGATTAAAATCAGCATATATAACAAACATTGGAAAACAGCTGATAAAAGAAGGAATAAAAGGAGATTATGAAGACAAGCTGACTCCTGAAATGCTTAAAAAAGCATCATGGAAAAATAAGAAATTCCGTGCATATGATGTTGAGATTAATGTTCCTGAAATATCTGCAGGAAAAAAACAGCATTACAGGAGATTTTTAGATGATGTAAGGAATAAATTCCTGTCTCTTGGCTTCACAGAGATGGATGGCCCTGTTGTAGAATCTGATTTTTGGGATATGGATGCATTGTATATGCCCCAGTTCCACAGCGCAAGGGATATTCACCAGGCGTATTATATCAAAGAGCCCCAACACGGAAAAATTGATGAAAAAATAATGAAAAAAGTAAAACAGGCCCATGAAAAAGGAATTGCAGGAAGCACTGGCTGGAGATACGAGTTTGATGAAAAAAGAACAAAGCGCCTTTTACTCAGGACACAGGGAACTGCCTGTTCTGCGAGAATGCTTGCGTCAAAAAACCTTAAAATTCCAGGAAAATATTTTGGAATAACAAGATGCTTTAGATATGATGTGATAGATGCAACACATAATTGCGATTTTTATCAGGTAGAGGGGATTATTGTTGAAGAAGGAATGACAATTCAGCATCTCTTTGGCTTGTTAAAAATGTTTGCAAAGGAATTTGCAGAAACAGATGAAATAAAACTTGTTCCGGCATATTTTCCATTTACAGAACCTTCAGTTGAGTTATTTGCAAAACATCCAAAGCTTGGCTGGATAGAGCTTGGAGGCGCAGGAATCTTCCGCCCTGAGGTTGTTGTTCCTTTGCTTGGAAAATTTGTTCCAGTGCTTGCATGGGGAATAGGGATAGACAGAATTGCAATGTTCAAGCTCGGAATAAAAGACATAAGAAAATTATTTTCACATGATTTGGAGTTTTTAAGAAAAACAAAGCTGATTTAACTATGCCAACAATAACATTTTCATTAAAGGACCTGCGAAACCTTGTTCAGGAGAACATTTCAATAGACGAGCTTGAACACCTCCTGTCTTTTGCTAAAGGGGAGCTTGAAAACTATGATAAAGAAACAGACGAGGTGTCTGTTTTTCTTGGAGATACAAATCTCCCATATCTATGGTCTCTCGAAGGCATTGCACGGCATTTGAAAGCCATCCTTGGAAAGCAAAAAGGAATCCCAAAATTTACAGCAAGAAAATCAAACTATCAGGTAATAGTTGATTCTTCAGTAAAACAAATCCGGCCGTATCTCGCTGCATTTGTTGCAAAAGGAAAAGAGATTGATGAATATCTCCTGAAACAGATGATAAACCTGCAGGAAAAATTCTGCGAAAACTATGGAAGGCACAGGCAGAAGGTTTCAATAGGAATCTACAGCTATAAAAAAATAACATTTCCTGTCCATTACAAGGCAACAGAGCCAGAATCAGTAAAATTCACTCCTTTGGAATTTCAGAAAGAAATGACTCAGCAAGAGATACTGGAGGAGCATCCAAAAGGAATAGAATATGCATGGATTCTGAAGGATTTCAAAAAATACCCTCTTCTTGTTGATGATAAAAACAATGTTCTTTCATTTCCGCCGATTATAAACAGCAATCTCTCAGGAAAAATTGAGCCAGGAGACAGCGACTTGTTTATTGAAGTCACAGGAACAGATAATGAATCAACTATTCTTGCAGCAAATATCTTTGCACAGGCATTATTTGACAGAGGTTTTGACATATATTCAACAGAGATAAACTATCCAGATAAAAAAATAACATGTCCGTTTGATTTCAATGATTCAATAAAAATAAATCTAAATATGGTAACAGAGATTATGGGGATTGATTTAACAGAGCAGCAGATAAAAAATCTTCTGGAAAAAAGCCAGTATAATTACGACAAAGGAACTGTTCAAATTCCATTTTACAGAAAAGACATAATGCATCCTTGTGATGTTATTGAGGATATTGCAATTGCATATGGATTTAACAACATAAAACCAAAGCCTCTGGAATCATATACTCCGGGAAAAACATTTGAAATAATAAGATTCATTGACTTGGCAAGGGAAACTGCACTTGGACTGGGATATCAGGAAATCATGTCTCCAATTCTGTCAAATAAGGAAACTCTGTATAAAAAGATGGATTCAAGAGGAAAAATAGAAAAAATAAAAGAAGAGCTGATGAGAGAAGATAATTTGAAATCTAACCTTATTGAAATAAAGGAATTTATGTCAGAAAGGTATTCTGTAGCAAGAACATGGATTCTTCCTGTTCTTATGGATGTGCTTTCAAAAAACAAGCATATTGACTATCCCCAGAAGATATTTGAGGAAGGGATTGTAACAATAAGAAAAGGAAATGAGATAAAGGATATTCACAGGATTGCCCTGCTTTCAGCTCATGCAAATGCAAACTATACAGAAGCAAGACAAGCTCTGGATTATCTGATGGGAATTTTTGGAATAAAATATGAAGTAAAAGAAACAGAACACTCTTCCTTTATTCCGGGCAGGGTTGGAAGAGTTTATGTAAAAAACAAGGCAGTTGCATATCTCGGAGAAATATCACCACAAGTTCTTGCAAACTGGGACATCACAAAGCCTGCAGCTGGGTTTGAATTGAATTTGACAGAACTCTTCCAAATTTTATAAAAAAATTTGTAACCCTTCAAACAAAGTTTAAAGTGTTTGAAATATAATTATTTATTTTCTTCTACTTTCTTAAATTTTTCTTGCTCTGCTTTCCCTTCTTTTTTCTTTTCTTTCTTAATCTTTTTAACTTTCTTTTTCTTGCCTTTTGCTTCTATTGCTGCCTGCATTGCTTTTTTTCTCTTTATCCTGACTTTTCTCAGTCTTTCTTTTTTCTCTTTTGTCTTTTTCTCCCAAACAGGC